>CAMCYE010000008.1 GCA_945883805.1 Victivallis vadensis
TGACGCTTCACAATGTCAATGCCGTTCTCAACAATCCTGAGAAGGTGATTAGACTTGATAAACTTGGAAACCATCTTGTCAGCTCCATCAGCCTTAGAATGGGAAGCATAGGAATAGAGGGAGAGCAGGTCAGAATAGAGAATAGAAGAATCACGGTCTATGCGTGAGATAGCTTCAGCCTTGGCATTGTCTGCACCAAGTATGTTCCTTGGCTTTATGGATTTAACCATGATACCATAAGGCTGGGAACCTTCTACTTTGGAATATTCAATCTCATAGATAGGTTTGAAGTTGGAATAGGCAAAGCTTTCAAAGATTCCAAGCATGTCATCAACAGTATTGTCAAAAGCATCTGCACTCTGCTCTATGTCAAGAACAAGCTCAAAACAGAAGAAGTCGGCTTTGGATTGAGCTATCTTGTAAAGCTTCATCCTGTATCTTCCAAAATCTCCATAGAGAATGAATATCTTCTCAATCTTACCCTTGAAGCTATATTTCTCAATCTCATGTGGCTGCCTCTGCACAAACTCTTTCCTGTTCTTTATTTCACTGACAAGACTATCAAGTTTGTGTTCACTGCATTGAGGATAGCATTTCACCTCTATGCTCTTCGTTGTCACTCCCTCTTTATTTGCATTGAACCTTTTGTTCAATATCCTCCTGACATCACAGGGAAGAAGTCCCATCCCTACCAGCTTGATTTCATTCTCACTCTCTATCACCATCTCAATCTTCTCTGCATCCTCAATTCCAAAGGCATACTCCTCCAATTGCTTCCTGTCTGCGTATATGCCTCTGCCGTTCAAGTTACCGTTCACTGCATATTCAATCCTGTGAACCAGATACTTGCACTGCATACCTGTTTTTCTGTAGGTCTTGAAGAACTTCCCCTTGGAGCTGTTCTCCATCGCTGAAACTCCAATCTTTTTCCTGTCATCAATTTTGACTATCATATATGCCTCCTTTTAAGTGTGTAAGTGAAATACAAACTGAATCGGTGTTTCTTGTGAAATCCGATTATTTAGCTCTGAAAATTGTTTGTAAATGGTGTTTGTCATAAATAGGCGAATAGGTCTTTGTCTTTTTAATGTCATTCGTTTATATAAGCGAGAATATAAACAAAAAGTTGGAGAAAATGTCGGTTCTCTATCTGTCGTTGAAACATATTACTCTGAGGACAGTGATTATTTGGCATGGTGTTAAAAAAATCTGCAAGAAATATTTAGAGTATCAGCAAGGCTTGGAAATCTTTCCAAAAAAAATATTACCTATATAGCTTTTTCGCCTCGTCTATTTTGCCTGCTATCCTTGATACTCTTGCAGCTTTTTGTGGGTCGTCCATTAAGTTTAGAGCCTCTGTCAAGTAAGCGTCTATGATTGCAAAACATCTTGATATCATATAATTTTTGTGATTGCACCGACAATATGGATTAAACTTGTCATACACCAGATATTCAACCATATTCATATAATCTCTGAATTTTGAAACCATAGCCAAAGCATTTTCTAAATCATGCAATTCTCCCGACTGTAAAAATTTATCAACCTCAGGCATTCGTTTTTCTATCATCTCATGTGTCATATCCATTTTCCCATAGTCTCCTTTTTTTTAATGAGATAAAAAGCTAGCCGCAACTTATGGTTACATTATGCTTGCTGGAAAAACATCACCTGCACAATGCCTCTATGTCATCTAGTTTGTAACGGACAAGAGTTTTGCCAGCCAGCTTGATTGGTTTCAACTCTCCAGATTTCTCCCAGTTGACAAGCGTCTGGGTTGTCACCTTCAGCATCTCGCAAGCTTCTTTCCGTGTTACAAGGACTGTCTTGCCGTCCGTCCCCCTCGTGGCTGCGATTTCCTTCATCGTACCCTCACTTATCATGCCTGAGTCAACAAATCCTTTCAACGTCTGCCTAATCAATTTCAATTCATTTGCATTCATAAATCTTTCTCCTTTTTACAATCATTATACTAACGAGGTAAAGATTTGGAGAAAATAAAATAAAAATAATTAAAAAATAAATTGCAGACAACAAAAAGGGCTGGATTTAACCAGCCCTTAAATGCTCTTAAATACTCTTAAATGAATTAATTTACCTCTAAAGGTAATTGTAATATTTTTATCAGTTCTTTTTTTAACTCTCCTGTTTTGTCATTTGCAAGAGCGTGTTTAATTACGTTCAGGGCGTGTTTTACGTTATTACTCAGTACAGATATGGGTTTGACATCAATTACCGTACCTGTCTCGCTGGAAACGGTCAAAGCAGGTAAAGCCATGACAGCTTTGGTTTTGCTCTCATCACTTGCCTTGATATAATACTTCTCCAATGTTCGTGCGCTGTCTCCAAGTATGCTTGCCAATGTCGTTATTGGTACGCCAGCATTAGCGGCAAACGAAGCAAACGAGTGGCGCAGGGAATGGAAACTGTAAAGCCTTCTGGATTTGCCCCTCTTCGCCTCTTGTATTTCCTTCAGCCCTACAGATTTTAAATCAAGCACTTTGTGAAAATCATCAACTATTCCATCAGGGTTTTGCTGGTAACGTTCAACTATTGACGGCATGACATAACCGCCTTTGTCTTTTGTTTCCGCTAGGTCTAATTGCACTTTCAATTCTGGGTGAAGCGGAATATGGACATTTCTCTGTATGCCCCTAGTCTTTATCGGCAAAGCTGAAATCATCTTATTGGCAAAATCAACTTGGTCCCATTTCATGTGAACGGCATCAACAAGCCTTAACCCTGTGCAAGCTCCAATATAGCAAAGCAGTTTTATTTCAGCTTTGTTGGGGATAATCAATAGAGGGTCATTAAAGCTTGCAAAGATTTTCTTCAGTTGTTCATCTGAAAAGTTTTTACGGTTTATCTTCTCTTCCTTTTTTCTTTCAATCCCAGTGAAAGGCGTTTCAAGCTTATTGAAGATAATTTTGAAAATCAGGTTTAATGCCTGAATGTGATAATTAAAAGTGTTTGCCGTTATGCCCCTAGCCAGTTTCTTTTCCTCTGCCGTCAATTCTTTTTCCTCTTCACCCTTTTTCTTTTTTGGCTCTGCTTTCATCCAGACATGCTCTGCATAGGCTTCAGCTTCCTTTGCGGTTATCTGGTTTACCTTTTTAATATTCCTATGGTTCTCCTCAAGCCATTTTACGAACATATCCCAACATCTTTTATAATTTTCAAGTGTGCCTTCAGAAGACTGTGGCCGCTTTGGGCTTTTAAGATATTGTTTCCACACTGTTTCCAATGTGTATTTTACATCTGTCAGAAGTTCTCTTGCTTCAGCAATGTGCCTAGTGACCTTTTCGGAAGAGGTTGCCATTAATGCTGGGGTTAATATTTCATCACGCTTTGCTTCTGCCTTTATCTTGTTGGCAGTTCCTAAGCTGATAAGTTTTGTTTTACCGTGAATGACATACCTTAGAGAATAGTTGCCTGTGGGATTTCCTTTTGAATCCCTCCCCCTCTGAAACAGATACCCTTTTCCTGTTGTCTTCATTATCTTTATTCCTTTATGATTGTTTATAAGCGGATTACAGGTAAGATAACATTCAAAAAGCAAAAAGGTATCATAAAGGTATCATTTTCTATATTTTGTGCGTATATAGATACGTTCGCAACGTATAGGCCACGGGTTCGAGTCCCGTCAGCTCCACCATTTTATCTGCAACTGCTTAATTAACAGCACGTTAGCACTTTCCTAAAACTCTTCTCCACCAGTTTCTGCACTTTTTTGGTACAAGTTTGGTACAAGTCTTGCACCTGGGAAAGGAAAACATGACGCTCACTGTATCAGCCCTCTTAACCAGAAACGGCAGGTATTATTTCAGGATCTCCGTACCTCCTGACCTTAAAAACGACTTAAAAGTCCGGGAAATAAAAAAAAGGCTTCGAGTAACAGACTTGAATAGCGCCACGGAGTTATGTAACTTATTTTCCGAAAGATTAAAAAAACTGTTCTGCAAGTTGAGAAAAAACATGATTCCCAAAGAAAAAATTTCGACCGCTGTAGACGAATGCATGGAGACCGACCTTGAGCTTGATGAAGAAGTCAGGATTGGGTCTGGCAAAAGAACCCCTGAAGACGTTATTCGTGATATAGCATTCAACAACAACCTGTTAAGATATTTCAGGGACAAGCTCATGTTAAACGACCTTGCCTCCGTATCTGAAAAAGCCGATGAAATAGTGCAGGAAAAGAAGTTTGATTTTAAAAAAGGTTCTCCCGCCCACAATTTCCTCTGCCGTGAAATATTGAAAAAGCGTGTAAACCGTTTTGAAATCGAAGCCGAAAGACTTGAAGGCAAATTTGAAAATCCTAAACCATATCCTCTTATTCAAGTCGCTCCACCGCCACCCCTCCCTCCCCTTACACCTGGGTTTAAGCTAAAGGAACTCTGTGAAAAATTTTATAGTGAGAAAAAGATTTCTTCATGGAGTGAGAAGACAGAACAGGATCAGCGAGCCCAATTTAATCTTCTAATCGAGGTTTTAGGAGATGTGCCGGTAAGGTCCATAACTAGACACATGCTTTTGGATTTCAGGGATAACATCTTGCTAAAACTTCCGGCAAATAGAACTAAAATTGCAATATATAAGGGGAAAACTGCTGAGATAATTGTCAAGATGAAGGATGTGAAACCCATGAGTATTACTACGGCAAACGATACGCTCGTAATGATATCCTCCTTCTTCAAATGGTGTTCTCTGAACGAATTCACCGACAAGAATATTGGTGAAGGTCTTACCTTATCTTCCAGGAAAAACAAAATTAAGGCCGAAGAAATAAGAAAGGTCTATGAAAAAAAGGATATTGAAAAGATACTTGCTAATTTGCCATTCACGGGGCAAGACAAGCACAGGTTCTGGATTCCAATCATTGCAATGTTTTCAGGAATGCGTCAGAACGAAATAGCGCAGCTTTACAAAAGTGACATTGTTAAAAAGGAAGGCATACTCTGCTTCGACATAAACGACACTTCACCTGATAAAAAGCTGAAAAACAAGGCATCCGCAAGGATAGTTCCAGTCCATCCGCTACTCCTTAATATTGGATTTGAGAAATACCTGAAAAGCGTGACTCATAAACGAATTTGGCCGACACTTAAGCCAAGCAGGGATGGATACGGGCAGCACTTCCAGCGCTGGTACGGGAGGTTTAACCGCTATTATGTAACGAATGACAAAAGAAAGGTCTTTCATTCTTTCAGACACGGTTTTGCTAATACTCTCAAGCAGACAGGCGTACAAGAATCCATAATCTCAGAGTTGATGGGGCATGCAAACGAGTCGATCACGACCGGAAGATATGGGAAAAGTTATGAACCTAAAAAACTGTTTGACGCCATATGTAAGCTGGATTTCGGCATTGACGTAGTAAAGATACTGAAGTCAGCTGGGTATACTCCATAATGAAATTCGACTATGTACGGTTTATCAAATGTGTCACTGCGGCCTCAACCCCGGACGATCACGCTAGTGACATTGATAGTGGCTTTTCCTATACACCCCCTACAGGCTCTATTAGAGAGGAATTGGGAAAACCGGCATCTACTGTCACCAATGTCACCAACGGGATTGGTTCAGCCTCAGTTCCATATGATGCTGATTATTGTCCGGAAAGTTACCCGACACCGCAACATCTGGGTAAAGTTGCCCAGAAGTCTGCCTCGCCAGCGGTAAGCTCTCTACAAAATTTACTTTAACCCTATAGCCGGCGGTGGACTTTAATACAGCTTTTCAGCATTTAGATGGCGCATTCTTCAAAAGATTTACTTGGAAACAAGTTTTGAGTGGGCAACATTGCCCATTCACATCAGGTTTTCTTTCCCGCCTTTCGCCTGTTGTTGGAAATGCTTCTGCCCAGAACTGGGTGGAAGTATGAAATAAACAGAATGGAACTTCTGGTCCAATTGAGCCAGAAGTTAAAAACCATGTGTATGATTTCTGTCAAAGGGCAGTTTCAAAACCAGCCACTATCTAAGCCATCCGACCGGATATCCAGCTTTCTTAAAGGTGAAATATCTTAATGCACAGGCAGTTGGCATGCTTTATGCTATTCACATAAATTAATAAACAATTATATCCCCCCTTATAAAGGGGGGATATAATTGGTCTTTATTTGAGAACTGTAAAAAAGGGATTGTCAGAAAAGAATAAAAATATTATTAAAAAATCTTCCCTTTGCGGGGACTCCCTTACGGTCGCCCGCAAAGGGACTGAAGAATATAGTAATTACGTGGTAGTGTTCTCAGCCAGGGAATCCGAAGTGTCTTACGGGCTGAACAAAAACAAGTTCATGAAGTAATTGCCAGTCCTGACAAATATCAGACCATGTATGATTGATTTGTTCTCCATCGCCGCTTTTGAATTCCTTTCCAGATTTGTTTTCATTATCTCCGCAGTTGCACCTGATTGAAAG
Organism: Victivallis vadensis; assembly: GCA_945883805.1. Taxonomy (GTDB): domain Bacteria; phylum Verrucomicrobiota; class Lentisphaeria; order Victivallales; family GWF2-50-93; genus GWF2-50-93. Next base: position 6,419 of record CAMCYE010000008.1, read on the forward strand.
CCAGGAAGTTTCCAGTCAGCCTGATATCTGAAGCAAACAGCTCAGAGGTCTGCGGAAACGATCATTTTCAGGCATTTTAAGTGACTTGTGACAAAAGAGCGTATAGCTGTCATGAAGTGCCAGGGAACGGCTTGGTAAAGGTTTTCATAACGGGTAAAATTATTAAAGGGAGCTTGGAACTTTGCAGATATTCACTGCAACGAGCTACAGGTTTTGAAAATGATTGAGGCGTTTCTGCAAATCGCGCCAAAATCTTATTAAAATCGTCGCGTCCGCCCAATTAAAAGTCTACTATGGTAGATCATTGCCAAAGGAAGAGAGTTTATCTACCTCTCCGAAGCCTTAACTTTACTGATGACCAGCTCTATGATTTTCTTCTTTTCATTTGGATCAAGCCTCATGTAATTGTCCAGCAATAGCTTCTGGTCGACAGACAGGGCATTCTCCGACAGCACGGCATGATAATCCTCCGGCATCAGCCTGGATATGCTTACATTCAAAGCGTTGCAGATGTTGCGGACGTCATCTACCGGTGCAGGCTGCTCTCCTTTCCGGTATTCCATGATCGTGTTTACTGACAGATTGGTTTTTCTGGAAAGCTGGACATTGGATATGTTAAGCCTAGACATCAGTTCGTCAAGCTGTCTTGAAAAATCATTTATCTGAAGCCATTTCGCAATACAGGGGTAAAGCTTGACCCAGGCATCATCACTGATCGCCTTTATCTCTCCATTAAGATATCTGGCGATTGTGGCTTGGGTTATGCCGGTTTTTGCGGCAAGTGCCAGTTGGGAGCCTTTTTCCTTTACAGCTCCAGCCAATGCGTTTTTGATTTTATTTGTTACTTTCATGGTTTCCTTATTATACTTAGAAGAATAGTATAGGTCTGTATCGGCAGTAAGTCAAATAAATTAAATTAATATTACTTGAGCGCTTGAATAATTATACGTGGCACGTATAGTATGCATAGTTATAAATAACATTAGGAGGAAATGAAAATGGAGAAGAAGAAAACAGTGAAGACAATAAACACCTTTACCATCGAAGCTCTGGCTGACAGTTTGCATTCGATCAAAGCTGAAGAGGAACGTCTCAAAAAACTGATGGTTACAGCCATGAGGATGCAAAAGCTCAGTGAAGTGCGTACGGAATCCGGCCTGATCGCATTTGTTGAGGGTCGGGACATGCTGGTCATAAACAAGAAAAAGCTGGAGGAAATACTCCTCTTCCGCTTCAAGCTCAAACCGTCCAGGCTAAAGAAGGCCATTGTCGATAGCCATGACAGCAAGTTGGTGGAGGCAAATGTCCGTATCTACAGCGGTAAAAAATACGCTGGATATACGGCAAGGAAAGCTGCTTAAAATTAAAGATCGAGTGGTTCAGCCTCAGTTCTATGTAATGATCACGACTCAAAATAAACAGGAAAATTAATTTAACCCCGGTAACACCGGAAAAAGGAGAGAGATGAAGAAAACAGACAGTATGAACGGTGGCGTGGAATTCGCTGGATCGACAAAAACCGAAAACAAGATTGAACTTGCGGCTCCGACCGTCGAGACGTTTGTCACAACTGACAGGAAAATAATAGTTGTTGACATGGATGCGTATTTCGCTTCTGTGGAACAGCGAGACAATCCAGATTTAAAAGGCAAACCTGTTATTGTATGCGAATCACTTGGAAGTCGTGGCGTAGTTTCTACCGCATCGTATGAGGCCAGAAAGTTTGGCGTCCACTCTGCCATGCCTTTATGGAAAGCGCGACAACTCTGTCCTGAAGGCATATTCCTAGAGGTAAGGATCGATGTCTATAAAATCATATCCAGCCAAATAAAAAACATCTATCTTGAATACACTGATCTTGTGGAACCAGTCGCTCTTGATGAAGCTTATCTCGATGTTACGGTCAATAAAAAAGGCATTTCTTCAGCAATTGATCTCGCCGGAGAGATACAGTCACGCATATTTTTCGAGACGAAACTGACGGCTTCTGCTGGTGTGTCTTTCAATATGTTCCTGGCCAAGCTCGCTTCTGGCATGCACAAACCATCTGGGCTTACAGAAATTACAAAAGACCAAGTTGACAGTTTGATGGACAACTTACCCATCGGCGAGTTCTACGGCGTTGGCGAGGTGACAGAATCTAAATTTCGTAACATGGGCGTTGAAACTGGAGCCGACTTGAAAAAGCTCTCCTTTGACGATCTGAGCAGGCTCTTTGGTAAACCTGGGCGGAGCTTCTATAATTTGGTGCGTGGAATAGACGAAAGGGTAGTGGATCCCAACAAGCTACGTAAATCAATTGGCAAGGAGATCACCCTCCAGGCCGATACGGAGAATGTTGAAGAAATCCTGGATAATCTTGCAACTCTATCTACAGATGTTGAAAAACTTCTTCAAGTTGAAGGTCTTTACGGGCGTACAATCACGTTAAAATTGAAATACGGTAATTTCTCTTCGATTACTAGGCAGCAAGCTTTGAAAGAATTTACTGATGATGCAGTAATTTTCTTCAACACCGCTGTTGGACTCCTGAAAAAGACAAGGGCCGGGGAATGGCCCGTTCGTTTGGTTGGCATAGCGGTTTCAGGGTTTGCCCCGTTACCTGAAAGCGAACCTGCTGTTTCTGAATCTCCCTCACTATCGGCTACAACGAACATGGAGGTGGCACAGATTACAGCATAGTTCAACGTGGTGGGGGTGGTGGGGTTAAACGCCATTTTCTTAAGACTTTTTGTATATGTGTGTGAAAAAAAGTCTTGGGAAACAGCCCTCTATCCCCACCAAATCTTACTGGAGTTCGACGGCTGGCAAACACAATGAAACACTGAAAATCGCAGGATGATAAGAACAAATATGTCGGAAAACATTATGGCAGCGGAGAAACATTAACAACAAAGGAGGCTATATGCCTACTGTAAAAAGCAATCAGATCCTCGCCGGCCAGATCGACAACTTCAAGACCCTCGTTGCCAAGGGTGAAATCTTCAAGGGTAAATCCTGTAAGGAACTCTTCTACCGGGGGTGCAATCTCGGAGACTTCAAGGACATCTCAAGATCCCTAGAAGGTAACGAACATCCGGAAGCTGTCAATCTTCTGGACGCAATCACAAGACATCTGCAACCTGATGAGGACGAGCCGCAACCAAGGGAGGAATCTCCTGCCATTCCAAGCTGCCAGGTGCAGATAATCATGACACCTGTCAGTGAACTTGCCCCTCATCCGCTAGTGAAGGATTTCTATCCTATTGATCCGGAAATGCTGGCATCAATGAGTGAACTGATGAAGGAACGGGGCTATGACCCGCGCTTTCCTATCCAGGTGTGCATGAAGGACGGGAAATCTTTTGTATGGGACGGCATTACAAGGTTAAAAGCCGCCACAGATGCAGATATAAAGACCGTCCCGGTCATTGTCTCGGAGTTTTTATCGGACGATGATTTGATGGAGGCGGTAGTGGAAGTACAGCTCCGGAGGAGGAACGCCACGCCAAGGGTAATCATAGCATCAGTTGAGAGGCTTATCGACATTGCCGGCAGAAAGGCAAAGGAAAACCAGGGCAGAAGAAACGACCTTCTGGGAACTTCTGGTCCAATTGAGCCAGAAGTTGAATACGGTGGAGCCAACGAATACATCGCAAAAGTGATTGGCAGGTCGGTGTCTACCGTGAAGCGTATCAAGGAGGTCATCGAGAACCCAACGCTAAAGCAAAAGGTGATGGAGGGGAAGATTTCACCGAACCAGGCCTATGAATCCCTGCATCCGAAGAAGTCTGACACAGGAAAATGTTCATCAATAATGGCTGAGATTCAGAAGTTTTCCGGCGGTGAAAATGAAGATGAATCTTCACTGGAATTGAAGACGGCGGAGGATTCAAACGCTGACGTCCAACCTCCTGAAGAAAACACACCGTTTGGAAAGGATCATCGTCAGCCCGAGGCATCAGCTGTCAGCTCCGTTGTTGCAGAGAGGCTCGTCAAAGAATCTGATGAGGATACCGATACTATCCGTGTACCGATCAAGTTCCTCCAGGTCGTCGTCAAATACATATATATCAGCCATGTGCCGGAGCTGATTGATCTTGTAGGCGGCCCCGATTCAGTCGGTGGTAGAATCATCAACGAGGCTCTGGAAAAGCGGAAAGCTGCATAGGGAGGGGATGCTGATATGAACCGAAACGAAAGGAGAATCATCATGGATTCCTGAGAAAAATGACCGGTTACCCTGCGGGCATCAGCCGGAGCATATGTGGTTTGCTTCCAGCCTGAGCCGCAGGGTGCTGCCCGGTCTCACGAACTTGGTCAACAATAATTATGGGGGTGGGAACTATGGAAGAACCAGATGACAGAGAGCGGTTCAGCATACCGGTTGGCTGAACCGCTCATAAAAACAATACCGGAATAAATAAAAGGAATAAACCATGTGTTTATCCAGAGATGAAAAAGGCCTTGTCCCTGACAATTCATTCGAGGCGGAGGTTGTTGATGCCGAGGTTGAACCCTATGTGGATACGCTCAGGGGTGTGACCGATAATTCCTTCGAGGAGGAAGTTATCGATGCAGAGGTCAAGGAATTAAGTGCCGGTGCCCTGCGTGCTTTTTACGAGGCCGAGAGTAAAGCCCTTGCCATGGCAGGGTAGTGAACCAGGACTAACAACAGAAAGTGAGGTGAGCCATATGGATCCTTGAAATTTAATTGAGCGGGGCAACCAAGGGAGCCGGATTACACAAGTCTGGCTCCCTCTTTCAAGAAAAATAATATTCAACACATAGGAATGGGGAAACATGAAATGAAAACTATCAAAAGATCGATTGGGAAAAAGGATAAGAGTTCAAAGGAAAAGAGGAAGAAGGAAAATGGCTGTCACATAAGGAAGCTGAAAAAAATGCCGCAGGTGGACTACGACGGTCTTTGCAAATGGATGTCTGACCTCGTAGACGGGAAGAATCCCGCATGTCCGCCAACCGCTGGGGAGATGGCGGAAGACATGGAAGGTTATTCCTGTGTTCAAGCTGATCCGGATGAAGATAAGTTGCCCATAGAGGGCGAAGTTGTGAACCTGTATGATATGCCTGCGCCTTTGGAGGTGATGGAGGACCAGCAATGGTCCGACCTGACAGATGCTGGCTACAAGCTGGCTGCTACAGGGAAACACATGGCCGGAGAAACTGAATTGACCGGACCTCTGTCGATATATTTTTCCTCAGGAGCGGCGGCTATGAAGGAAAAGCTGAAGGGCTCCGATGCGGATTTCAATGAAGCTGTCAAAGATATTCTATCCGGAATGGTGGTTGATAATCTGGTCCACTCCCAGTCTGCAAACATGGTGATGATGTCTTTGGAAACTCCGTTCTCCCCCGAATACATGAAGATGCTGAAGACCAGGCATCAGCTGGAGAACCAGGTACTGAAAATAATCGAGACGAAACAGCGGCTCACGGCAATTCCTATCCGCATTAGAAACGCCGCCCAGGTCAATGTCGGGCAGGTGCAGCAGGTGGTAAACCACGGCGACGACAGGGAGGGAGGATGATTCTTGATGGCCAGTGCATATATTGAACGGATAGAGAGGAAATACCGAGGACGCAGGCATCCCTATTATTTTCTCACAGTGAGGAAGGGAAAGATTAGGAAAAGGAAATATATACCTTTCCGGGAAGTTCTCTCAGTGATGGAGGTTCTTGAGATGAACAGGAAAAAGAAACACAAACTTAAACAGGAGAAGTCTTTCAAGGAACCTATGGAGAAAAACTTTTTCCCGAAGCCTCTGAGGTTCCTGCTGAAATCGGCAGGGTACTCCGTCCGAGGATCGGAGCTGAAGAGGGGAAGGAATTTCATGTCAAAGTCGGCTGCGAATGTAAGGTTTGAAATGCTGGACAGGGAATCCCAGAAGTTTGTCAGGTCGCCTGCAAACCTCCTCAGGATGAACAGCGAGGCCTGCTCGCTTCTGAAGTACAGGAACAGGTGGGGGATAAAAACAAGCTACAATGACTGCATGGCTGAAGTATGCTCTGTAGACCGGATTACTGTCATGCCTGCCGTTTCCTGATTTCAAAGACTTGTTCTTTCCCTGAACTGCATAGAAACTGGAATTTTCTCCGATTGATTTTCCTGGAGTGCCTTTCCAGCAGTTCTGCAATCAGCTTCTCTGTAAGCCTCGGCTCCAGCTTCAATTCAACAGTCTTCAATATCAGTTCCAGCTCCAAGCCTTTGCCACAGCCGATTCGCTTGAGCATAGTATCAAACCCTTCACTGACAATCTGCTTAATTTCCCCGGATATGCGGATCGGGACTTTGATGTTCCGCCTATATTTCCTTGCTATGCTGCGCTGTGGAAGATCACGGTTAAGGATATGCCGGGCAATGTCCCTGTCCTCCGTCCTGATAACTGAGATGTTCTTATGTGTTTTCATAATATTGAGTATAATATAGGATACATATTATAAAAGTCTACCATGGTAGAGAATCTGATGTATCCCTTCAAAGAAAAGGGGTGATGTGTGCTTCAGGCGGACGGGATTTGAAAATGTGATCAGTTCCCCTTCAAGTCCGGCGACTTGTCCGAGGATATCTGGTATCGTTCGAGGATGCGGGGACGGGATTCCAGTTCCCTTTTCCGGTCTATGATCACCTGGGAATTATTTTTATCAGCCAATACGACGAATTCGGAATCGGAAAGGCTGACAGCCTTATAAAAGTCCTTGAAATCCCTGATCTTCTTTCCGTTCACCTCAGTTACCAGCCAGAACGTCAACCCATGATACCCCTTGTTGATTTCATCTGGGAGAGTTTGAATCGCAACCACAGGTTCACGGTAGTCTTCGGACGGATAGTTACTCAATTCGGCTAACAGGTTTACTGGAGGAGCGTCTTTCTCCCCCCACATGCTGGGGAGAATTCCGGTTTTAGGGACAATCGGCACCATGGGCTGGGCCGAAATATTGAACCGTGTGTATGGCGGCGATATGATTGCCAGCGGCGATGTTTTAAAGCTGGACATGCACCCCGTCCACGAGCCCGACATCCTGTATATATCCGGTGGCCGCGACGGGTTTGGCGAATGCGAAACCAGGAAGGTGTTCCACAGCTGGTATCATTGTGCTCCGGGGTACGATGGTGGCGTCAGGACGAACTGGTGCGATTTCCATGGCCATAACGGCCGGAAATTCTATCTGCTATATCCTCAAGGCGGACACGGTGAGAACATGCCGTGGGGCGATATAAACACGATTGTAATGAGGTTTTTCGCGAGAGTCGTAGAAAGGCGCATGAATCATGACAGGTTCATAGCAGAGGCGACCAGTAGAAATTTCATAGGCATTTCAAACCTGATGAACAACAGGACGCTTGATGAAATCAAATTCGGCAGCCCTAAAGAACACGCACTTCTATGGCCACTGGCATTGCAGAACGGCTGGTTCGCCATTCAAATTGGCGATACCGGTAAAAGGCTTGGCGTCAAACCAGGGGAGATGCACAACGGCAGCCGGATAGTCGAGCAGGAAGCCAGTGAAGGCTCCGACTGTCAACACTGGCGTCCGATACTGTGTGAGGACCGCAGTTTCTCCATTCAGAACAGGGCCGCAAGGCGCTGTCTTGATATGGATTTGGACTCCGGACAATATCTGCAATTATGGGACAACTGGTTCGGATCCAACCAGCGATGGAAACTTATTGGACAATAGAAAACTTGAAATGTACTCAGTAAAATAAGGATTAAGCGAAGTACTTAGGCGGGTATTGACTCCGGCTAAAGTACTTGGCTGACCTGGGTAGGTACTTAATCGGCATTGTTTGTGTCAGTCATTATTGTCATGACGGCGTTTAGCATTATGTTTTATTTCATAATAAAGAAGGGCGGCAGGCGGTCTTGCAGGAGCAAAACCGCTGTATGAAAGGCAGGAGATGAACACCCGGCAGAAGTCAATTAAAGCCGATAAGGCCGAACAGGATTATGTACTCCGCGATGCCGTCAAGGCCACTCCGGAGGAATTCCCTGAGCTTTGCCGGATTTTCTCGGACATGATGAAGAGGAAACCCTGCGGCAGAAAGCTGACGCTCATGGTCGGGAAAGCTCATTCCGCTGGTGTGGCGGTAATTCAGACACGTCGCACAGGCGTGATTCTAATTGACCGCAAGGAAATCCCAATGATGACCGAAGACGAGATGCGCTGCCTGCTTGGTCACGAACTCGGCCATTTTTTTGGAGCTATTAAAATCGAGAATAAGCCGCAGCCTTGCAACTCTCTTTTTAATGAGAGGTTCCCCCGGCCTCTAATGTATCTGTTTTCTTACCTGTCAGGGCAAATTCTTGCCGACATTTATGGCGTCGAGCAATGCCGCTCTACGTTCATCGCGGGTTCGCATTTATCAGAAGGCGACAGCGAAATGGAGGCGCTTTACAGCAATCCCATGGAACCGCTGCCGGAGAAGTTTTACACTTATTTTGAAGTGGCCTTGAGGATAAAAGCTCTTGGGCTCTTGAATAAGTCGGAATACTTTTACGAACTCATAGGTTCAGAACTCCTGGGATTTGGCAGGTGGCAGTTGACTACCGAGGAATACTTCGATAAAATCGGGCATATCTTTGATCCCTACATGAACTTCACCGAGGATGATGGTAAGGCACTGGGCGTATTTTTAAGTGGGGCGCTGTTCATAGCCGGTTGTAAGGTAAGCGATTTAAGCTGGCGCTCCGAGCTTGACTTGCTGGGAGCATTTGGTGACCCAGGGGAACTTCTGGTTTACGCTTCCACGGAGGCGGCCTATGAACGTATAGTTGCCGTTGCCGCCAGTATTCACGGCATGAGTCATCCGCTGAAGAACATTGTCTGGAACACTGTCTGGGACCTGACCTACAAGGACTGGGAGGACAGCGATGAAGCCGAAAGGTTTGACGATTTCATATCAAAGTGCGAGCGGGGCCAAGCCGTAATGCCTGCTGGGAAACATGAGACTTGTGATGAATACATCCACTGTGACGGCCCTTACTATGCAGATGGTTTCGTATATTATGACGAGATACCCGAAACAGGGACTTCTGTGGCTTAATTTTTACATGTCACAGCTTTTCTGGTATTGATGTCAGGGCAGGGATTATTAATACTATTCGTTTGTTATATCACAATTATACTGATATTTAATTATGGGTGTTTGACCATTGGGAGAAGAGATGGTATTATGAGAAATGGCAGGTGAAACGGGGATAGAAATCTGCTACCGGAATTGCTACCATGAATATAAGTCATCAGCAGTTTACGCTTGTTTATAAATGAGTCTGGACAGCAGTTGAAGGATGGGCTTAGTCAGACTGGGGGTCTGAAGGCCGCGAGTTCGAATCTCGCCGTCCCGACCATTTTTTTAGCCCCGCTTTCATCATAAGCCAATCCGCTTCAAGTTTACCTCCTTGATTTTTGAATTCTTTTGTTCAATGTATTCCAAATATCTTTTCACCGCAAGTGAAAGATTCCGCGCCTTATCCGGTTAGTATGACTGGGAAGATTTTGCACATTGCAGTATAAAACATATAATTCGCCTGCGGTGCTTCCGTAGGCGGGTGAAATTTTTGACTCATTGAGCCAATTTCAAAACTGCGGTTTTGACAAGCCCTGGTCGCCTTTGGTGCCGCCGGAGGCGGGTAAACAAAACCCTCCATTTTAATCCGCCGCGGCGGATGGAGGGCGAGGCTTGTCCGAGCCGTTTCCTGAGTTTTGAAATTAGCTCCATTATTTTAAACAGGAGAATTGCCATGAAATTAGATGTTGGAGTATTGCCAAGGAAATTTGTTATCGAGTTAGTATCTCTTATTGCCTTTGTCTGTCTCTTCAGCACTGGATTTTCCATTCAGGCCGCCAATAATGAAAATCCCGGAAAAGTAAAAGGCGCAGGAAAAGAACGTGCTTTTCCCGCTCCGAAACAGGTGTGGGATGTGGCGACTGTCATCCTTGGCTGTCCGACCTCGGACAAAATCAACCTGAACATTTGTCCGAATAAGGATCTGGAATGCTTCATCGAATATGGCACGGACAGCTCTTCGTTTGGTGGCAAAACGGAAAATCAAAACTTAAAAGCTAAATCGCCTGCAATGCTAACATTGACTAATCTTAAGGCAAACATCGAATACAGATACCGCCTTCGTTACAGGAGTCCCGGTGAAACTGAATTTCAAAAAAGTCCTGAGTACTCATTTCATACACAACGATCACCCGGAACTCAATTCACATTCGAACTCCAGGGTGATTCCCATCCCGAACGCTCCCCAAAACAGAATGATCCTGCGCTTTACGAACAGACACTTTTGGCTGTCGCAAAGGATCATCCTGATTTCTTCCTGTGCATCGGTGATGACTTCAGTGTCGATACGTTGCCGGCAGTCAATGCAAAGACGGTTGAAAGCGTATACCTGAAACAACTTCCATATTTGGGACTCTTCGCACATTCGACACCGCTGTTTCTTGTCAACGGCAACCACGAACAGGCTGCCCTTTGCAATCTTAACGGCACTGCGGACAATGTCGCCGTATGGGCGCAGAATAACAGGAATAAGTATTTCCCACAGCCGTACCCAGATTCGTTTTACTCAGGTGATGCCGAGAAAATCGAGCACATCGGGCTGTTGCGCGATTATTATGCCTGGACATGGGGCGATGCGCTCTTCGTCGTGCTCGATCCGTACTGGCATTCGAAGTCGCCTGTCGACAATGTATTTAACGGCGAGAAGAAACGGCGTGACCTATGGGATATTACGATTGGAGATGCACAATACAAATGGCTGAAGGAGACGCTTGAGGGTAGCCGGGCCAAGTTCAAATTCATCTTCGCCCACCACGTCAACGGCACCAGCCGCGGCGGAATAGAGAAGGCGGACTATTTCGAATGGGGAGGCAAAAATGAGAACGGAACCCCCGGCTTCAAAGAGAAAAGGCCGGCATGGGAACTGCCTATTCACCAGCTGATGGTGAAATATGGTGTCACAATATTTTTCCAGGGACATGACCACATCTTCGCCAGACAGGTTAAGGACGGAGTGACATATCAGACTTTGCCTGATCCGGCAAACCCCAATTATGTCTTTAATAACAAAGACGCGTACCAGAGCGGAGATATCTTTCCCGGCTCGGGAAGAGTCCGTGTCTCAGTAAGTCCGGAAAAAGTATGTGTGGAATATATCCGCTCATATCTGCCCAAGGATGCGACCAAGGAACATCCCGACGGTGAAATCGCCTTCAAATACGAAATACCGGCTGCGAAAAAATAATTTCATAAAACTTGTAACCTTTCATCGGTGAAAGCGTCTATATTATGGAAAGGCACCTTGGAAATGGCGGAAATGCCAGAATCAATAAATGCGCAAGAGGCAGACAGCATAATTGTAGGATCATTGAACTTAGATGAAGTCGATGTCATTAGCAGGATACTCGACGGATCTGTCAATGATTTTGAAGTGCTTGTTAAAAGATACAAGGGAAAAGTCGGGAGGATCGTAGCCTCCAGGGTGAGGCCGGAGGATGTCGAAGACATAGCGCACCAAACGTTTGTCAGGGCGTTCAAATCACTGGGATCATTCAGCGGAAAGGCGCCTTTCGAGAATTGGCTGTCAAAACTTGCTGTTCACTGCTGTTACGATTATTGGAGAAGGCGGCAGCGTGAAGACGCAAGGCTTGTCCGGCCGGGAAAAGAGGCTGATTATCAGGCTTGGCTTGACAGGGTTTCAGCCGCCGCCAACGAGAGTGATTTGGATGAGGTGGCTAAACTGGAAGAAACTCAGTTGGCTCTCGAACAGGCGATGGAATGTCTTGATGCCGATGAAAGATGGCTCCTCGAGTCGCACTACTACAAGGCGATGCCTCTTAAAGAGGCGGCCGCGACATTGGGATGGAGCCTGGTGAAGACGAAGGTCAAGGCGATGCGTGCAAGAATGAAACTCAGGAAGGCGATTGATAAATTAACCAGCGGGTGGTCGAAATGAAAAAAACAATTCAAAAAATCGAAGAAGTTTTCAAGGCCTCGCATCTTGCTGGGGAAAACAGGCCCGAACCTGTTTTCAGTGCCGATTGGCAATCCCGGCTCATGCTGGAAGTGAAATGCACAGCCTGGTCGGCGCGCACCCTGCGGGACAATGAATCCCCTCTGAATATTTTCGCCTTCCGCCTAGGCTGGGCCATGCTTTGCTTCGCATTTGTTGTCTCAGCCGTCTTCTTCACGGTCGGAAAAAACTCGCTTAACAAGACCGCGGAAGTCGGAATCAAGTCCTCGCTATGGGAGATAGTTGATCAAAATGTGAATGTATACGATGTGAATTTGTTTGATGAGACCGGGAAGGCTAAAGAGGGTGCGGTGAAATGAAAAAAAAGGGAATAGTTTTCGGCTTCCTTCTGTCATTGTTTGCGGGAATCATAATTGGGGCGTCCGGAGGTTTTTTACTGTTTCCAAAGATTTCCCCGCCTCCGCCGCCTCAGGGTTCAAGTGACAAAGACAAGGCCGGCGGACCTCCGCCTCTTACCGCTGACGCCCTCCGTGAAAAGATTATGAAGCGTCTTGAAAGTGAACTTGAATTGACCGGGGAACAAAAAACGCAGGTTGAAAAGGAAGTGAAGCTTTTCGCCGACGAACTTGGGGTATTCCATACGGGTAACCGTGAGAAACTGATATCGATGTTTGATGCTTTCAAGATGAAACTTGCCGGTTTGCTCTCCAAAGAGCAGGCCATACGCCTTGAAAAGATTTCAAGGGGAATATGCAGCCCTACGCCACCTCCTCAGGAACATGGTCAGAAACAGGGGCCAGAAGACCGCCGTCCGCCGAAGAACGATTGAAATATATTTTTCTCGCAATGGGAAAAATCATGTAACCTTTCCTTCGTGTTCGCGTCTTTCTCTGTAGTTCAGTCAATAGAAAAGATTTCTCAGGAAGGGCGCTAAAATGAAAAACAACGGATTGACAGGAAAGATTTGCGCGGGTCTGATCGGATTGATTTTATTTTGCGGAATAATGAAGGCGCAGGAAATGAATCTCGCGCAGACATTGTCCGACGGGGCTCAGCGCACGACTCTGGCATTTGCCGGACTCGCAATGATTACCGGGAACTTGGAGGCGCAGACCTTCTTCCCTCCGGGCAAGGTTGCCGACTATACCGGTTTCCAGCACCTGCGCGACAATGACCCGGACAACATGGGGCACAACACCAGTTTCCTCACCAGGGTGGCCGAAAACGTCATCTACATTCTGGACGACACCCAGCTTACCCAGCTGGCTGATCTAGCCGTGGCCCAGGAGGAAAAGTTCAATCTCTACGGCTACAAGCGTTATCCACTTATGGAAGCATTTCGCCGCCTGCTTGAAGGAGATATTCCCGCCGGTTCCCCCGGACTGAATCTCAATGCCGTCAAGAAGGCCTCACGCGAACTTTATATCCTCGACGGCCAGATCAGCTTCGACCGCGCCCTCCTGTATGCCAATATCCTCAACTCACTGGATGCCGCCCAGAAAGCTCATCTGGACGCGATGAAAGGCAAAGGCTGGAACTCGTGGCCGGACACCTCGGCAAACGAATACCAGGCCATCATCAAACCTAAGATGCAATCGTTGCCCAGAGGATCAGCAGTGCTAGTAATGACCTATGCCAGCGACCTGTTCAGCTGGTACGCCGGTTCAATTGAGGCTGATGTATATTTCTGTCCTGAACGTCATGGAACATATTACGGCTCCTTCTACATCAAGGATGCACCGGCCATAGGACACGAAGGTTACAGCATAGACGAACAGCTTACTGCCACTGCAGGTTCAGCGCTCTGCGACAGTTCCAAAGGATACGTAACGGCAAGTCAGGCTTCCCTGATGTCAAGCCTGATTGACACACAGCGGGACAACCTCTACGAAGGCAGCAGCAATATCGTCGATGTGAGAACACAGATTGCCATACAGTTGCGCGGACTGCTGACTTCGACGACCTCCAGTGATTCTGTAAAGACACAGGTGCTCGAATTGTCGTCCGTCTACGGGGATTTGGACGGGGAGAGCAACTATCATTACGCCACCGTTTTCGCAGAGTTCTACAATACGTTGAGCGTCTCACAGAAGACCCAGCTTGCGGCTCTTCGCAAATCCATTATGTCCGGCACATATTCGGACGGGACGCCGTTCGACTATACGCTCTGCACAATGCCTTTCCTGTATTCGGCCGAAATCACGGACCTGACCCTTCTTGATCCGTATATCGACAACACCGATTATCTGTTCTTCGAACCGTGAAAGAACGTAGCACAGGCCCTGGTCGCCTTCGGCGCCGCCCAAGGCGGGTAAACATCTTGCCTGTGTTCTTCGTCCGGGCATACCGCCCGTTCCATATGAATTAAGAAAGAGAAAGCGACAGGCGGGACGCCTATCCTACATTGCCGGAAAATAAAAGCTTCCACCTGTAACCTTTTCTCTAATCCCGCGTCTTTGTTTACAGATTACAGTGAATAGACATCCATTGGCATTTTGACTGAAAGGAAAACTTTCGATGAAAAAATATTTTTTGATCTTGGCACTTTTGATGTGCATGTCGGCGTTCGTTTCGGCTCAGGGGAAAATACCCGGACTGGCACTGATTCCGGGAGGATCTTTTGAAATGGGGGATCACCATGGCTTTGTCGATCCCAAACATGGAGGCGATGAAATTCCGGTTCATAATGTGCGGCTCGATTCATTCTACATCGGCATAAACGATGTGAACACAAAAGAATATTGCGATTTTTTGAATTCGGCGTTGGCGCAGAAACAGATAACGGTAAAACAGGGAGGAGTGTATCTCGTCAATGGGAACGATCTGCTTTGCGAAACTCGCGAAATGTCCCCTTACAGCCGCATCGGCTGGACTGATGGCAAGTTCACAGTTCTCGACCGGAAGGAAAATCATCCTATAATCTGCATCCGCTGGCCGGGCGCAGCGGCTTATTGCAACTGGCTGAGTGCACAGAAAGGATTGCCGCTCTGCTATAACACTTCCACGTGGGACTGTGATTTCAACAAGAGCGGGTATCGTCTGCCGACCGAGGCGGAGTGGGAATACGCCGCACGCGGCGGTCAGCAGAAGCCTTATTGGAATTTCCCGTGGGCCAATGAGGCGGATCCGGCAAAAGCCAACTGGCCGGAATCGAAAAACCCATACCGCAGCGGACCTGAGCCCTGGACTGTGCCGGTCGGATTCTTCGACGGGAAACTGCACAGCAAGTCCGATTACGGCTGGCCAGGCATGCAGGAAACTTTTCAAACGGCGAATGGCGCGAACGGCTATGGGCTCTATGATATGGCGGGCAATGTCTGGCAGTTCGTGAATGACTGGTATGTCCGTGATTACTATTCCTACAGTCCCGCGGAAAATCCACCCGGACCGGAACGCGGAAGCCTCATGCCGGACGGCAAGGCGTACCGCGGAATGCGCGGTGGAAACTGGTTCAACGGCGAGAACGGTCACAGCCGAGTGTCGAACCGCAATCCGTCTTATTGGCGCGGACCGAAGGATCCGGATCATCCATATTACCACATCGGATTCCGTGTCGCTTTACCGGTGAATGCCGAGAGTCGTCCTATTTTAAAACCGACACCTGTACAGAAAGTGGAACGTGGCGAAGCCGCACCAAAAGCACAGGCTTCAAAAGATTCCAATAGACTTCCGCGTCAGGAAACGTCGCAGACAGTCGGCAACAGTTCGTTCATTTTGCGAAGTTCGCAGGTTTCTGACGGCGGGAATTTGCCGGCGGAGTTCACCGGAGACGGAAGCGGTGACACCCTGCCGTTGGAATGGAGCGGAGCCCCAAACGGAACTAAAAGCTATGCGCTCATCATGCACCACATTGATCCCAAAGGTGTCGCAAAATGGTATTGGATTCTATACAATATTCCGGCAGACGTCCAAAGCCTTTCCAAAAATGTAAAAGGGGTCGGGACATTGGGAAACAACAGTGTAAATGAACGGGCGGAATATGCGCCGCCGCATTCCAAGGGGCCGGGCCCAAAAAATTACATTTATACCGTTTACGCCTTGTCGGCCGCTCCGCAACCCAGTGTCTCGCCTGACAAAGTAAACCGCGAAGTATTGCTGGAGGCCATGAAGGATAAGATACTGGCCTCTGCGGAACTGCACGTTGTTTACTCGCGCCCGGAGGGAAGTGTTGAAAAAGCGGAGGAGGGCCGTCCCGGTCCGCCACCTCCGCCAAGAGACAGACCGAATGATTCCGATCCCAAATCCCGTCAAAACGAACCACCACCCAAACAATAAGGAGCCGCAATGAAAAAATATGATGAAACGAGTCTTAGTTCACGTATGTTACGAACTTGGAAAACCATAAATCCCGTATGCATCTTCGGATTGCTTGCCTTGTTTGCGGCATCGCCGGTCATCGGGCAGGATGCGAATAGGCCGCCACAGGATGAAAACCGACCGCAACGCTCGGATTCCGGGCCGGGCAGCAAAGACGGGGCTACCATGGGTGTGCGTGCAGTCATGTCGGAAAACAGGACTCCGACATCGCCGAATCCCGGACAGACTGTCGGACTGTTTCTCAACACGCCCAAAGCGTTCAAGGGATACACATTATTTGCGCCGAAACACAACAACATCATTTATTTGATCGACAATGATGGACGCATCGTCAACCAGTGGAAGAGCTCATATGAGCCTGGTCAGTCGGTACACCTCAAACCCAACGGCAACCTGCTGCATTGCTGCTTCACGAAAAACAAAGGATTCACCAGCGGCGGTGAAGGGGGACGTGTCGAAGAATTCGACTGGAACGGGAATCTGATCTGGGAGTTCGAGTATTCGAACGACCAGCATCTCTCGCATCATGACATCGCGCCGCTGCTGAACGGCAACATCCTTATGCTTGTCGTCGAGAAGAAATCCTATGAGGAAAGCCTCGCCGCCGGTTTCAATCCGGACATGCTGCGCGACCGTCAATTGTTTCCGGATTCCATCATCGAGGTGGAGCCGACATATCCCAAGGGCGGAAAGATCGTCTGGGAATGGCGTGTCTGGGATCATCTCATCCAGAATTCCGACAAGAACAAACCCAATTACGGCGATATCTCCGCGCATCCGGAATTGATTGACGTTGCCTGCAACGGCCGGCCGGTGCCAGCGTTCTGGAACCACATGAACTCCATCGCCTACAATCCGAAACTCGATCAGATTGTGCTCAGTGTTCGCGGTTGCAACGAGATTTGGTTTCTCGATCACAGCACCACAACAAAGGAGGCCGCCAGCCACTCCGGCGGAAAGCACGGCAAAGGCGGAGATCTCATTTACCGCTGGGGAAATCCCGCCGCCTACAAGCGCGGAACTGTCGCCGACAAACAGCTTGTCCAGCAGCATGACGCCCAGTGGATTCCCGACGGATATCCCGGCGCGGGCAATGTCACCATATTCAATAACGGTTATGATCGCGGCTGGTCAAGCATCGAGGAAATAGTTCCCCCGCTTGATGCAAACGGACGTTACATCCTGGACTCAGGCAAAGCTTACGGTCCGGAAAAACCGGTCTGGCGCTATGAGACGAAAAACCGCACAGATTTCTTCTCGTCGGAAATATCCGGCGCGCACCGTCTGCCAAATGGAAACACACTGATCTGTGCCGGTGTAATCGGCAACCTGTTCGAGATCACGCCTGCCGGTGAGACTGTCTGGCAATATGTGAATCCTATGGTCCGCGGCGGAATTCTGGCGCAGGGGGAGATTCCCGGGAAAGACATGCGAGGTCATCTCTGGAACGCCGTCTTCAAGATTCACCGCTATGCGCCGGATTATCCCGGACTTGCCGGACGCGATCTCGCTCCAAAAGGCGTAATTGAGCTGCCGGCCGCACAGAAAGGGAAAACTGGACTTGACAAGGCCGACGCACCAGCCGAGGACCGCGACCGCTTCAGCAGGGGCAAAGGCGGCCAAAGACCGTAACTTTAGTCGCTGGTCGTTAGTCGTCAGTAATTGGTCAATCTTCTGAAACTGCCGTTGGTGTTCACGGCCCTGGTCGCACGCCTGAGGCGCGTAAACCTTAGGCGCTGCCAGAGGCAGGTAAACTTTAGCGTGTCTTTTTCTTTAAAACTTGGTCACGCGGCCACTTGGAATCTTTTGAAAACTTTGAAATTCCTATACTTGAAAAAATATGTTCTGTAACTTTGCCTCCCATCAAACGTCTATAACTATAAAATGAACCGTGAACTGAATTGCAACCAAAGGATTCCGCATATGAAAGAAATAATTCTTCTTCTGGCTGTGCTTTCCACTTCGGCCCTGGCTTATGAACGACTGCAGGGACCGACCGAACTGCTGTTCTGCGACAAGGACAAAGCTCTCAAGGGCTACACTTTCTTCGGCGTCGGCAGCCGGACCTACCTGCTGGATATGGAAGGTCTCGTTGTCCATACCTGGCCCATCGGGACGAATCCGCATCTGCTCGACAATGGAAATATTATTGATGCTTCAAAGGATGATCCCAGCGGGTTCCAGGGTTTCAAGGAAGTTGACTGGGACGGAAAAACTGTCTGGGAATACACTGAGAAACGCGAGGGTTACGCTCCACATCACGACTGGGTGCGCATATTCAACAAAAAGTTAAACGCACCCACCACTCTTTACATCGCCAACAAATCCATAACCAATGAGCAGGCCGTCGCCGCCGGTGCCGATCCGAAGAAAGGTCCATATCGCGAGGGGCAAATGGATGCAGTCGTCGAAGTGGACATGCAGGGAAATGTTGTGTGGGAATGGTGCTTCTTCGATCATGTGGTACAGGACATTGATCCGGAAAAGCCTAACCATGTCGGACAAGGAAAGACAATAGCCGACTATCCCGGCCGAATAAACATCAATATGCCGGGACGCCCGCTAAGGCGTGACTGGCTGCACTGCAATTCTATGGATTACAATGCGGAGTTGGGACACGTCGTAATCAACTCCGTGCAGGGAGAACTGTATGTGATTGATCACGACGGCACTTTTGTCGCCAGCGATTCTAAGGCAGGTATCGCCAAAGCCGCAGGACCGGCTGGCGATTTCCTCTACCGCTTCGGAGATCCGGCACGCTATGCACAGGGAGATCCGCCGAAAGTTCTGGAAAACTGGGACTCGGCGACTTCCGGGCACAAGCAGATGGGTGGAGCGCACGACGTCCACTGGATTCGCCCGGGTCTGCCGGGAGCAGGGCACATCATGGTCTTCAACAACGGCCAGTATCTGTATCAGCGCACTCCGCAGTCATCCATACTCGAAATCAATCCATTCCTGGATGCTAACGGACGCGATACTGGCAAGTATGTAAATCCTCCAAATGCAGGGTACCGCCGCGAGTCATACGAAAAGGACACGCATAACCAGCCGCGTCAGATCTCCAAGCAGGTTGTCTGGAGCTACAGGTCTGTAAACAGCCACGGTTTCTTCAGCCATATAGGTTCGAGCGGTCAGCGTTTGCCGAACGGGAATACGTTCATATGTTCCGATACCGAAGGGCATTTCTTCGAGGTGACGGCAGACGGAAAACTCGCATGGGAATACATAAATCCAGTCACGCGAGACGGCGCAGTGAGAACTATCGAAGACGTCTTGCCGATGGCAAACTCCGCGTTCCGGGCCTACCGATATGCCGTCGATCATCCGGCCTTCAAGGGACGTGATCTGACACCGAAAGGAACCATCACCGAACGCGCCTCACAAGGACTGGATATCCAACCCAAGAGTCGTAAAGCCGAAGATCGCCAACCAGCCCGTTATAATAAACGGCAAGAACAATAATCCTACAATTGAAGTTGGATAATACAACACCTCTCCATTTTCCAACAGCATAAGTCCTCCCCGCCAAAAACACATGATCCCCATCCGGCAGAAGTCGGGAGCGGGGATGATTGGAACTTACGGGCAATCTAATTTATGACTTGAAGCAATCCGCCGATTAATCCGCACATCGAGCCCTGCTAACAGACGACCCCATAACCCGACCACAGCAGATCCGGACACTCCGGACGGGGTTTCAGATGTTACGCATGCCAGTGTGGATTATTTCATCCTGTTCCAGGAATCCCGGTCTCGAAAATATTTCCCGCTTATATGCGCACGGGGTTCCGGGAAAGCGTCCTAAGCGTCCGCGGCATAAAGGATTAAATTAAAAGAATTAGGTTATCTATGGCTAATATAAAGACCGTGCAAGCTGCCAGTCGCTAAACATGAAATATCTTTGAAGTGCCGGTCAATTCAAGCTAACCTGCTTATATCAGCACTACTCACAATGAAGTAAAAAAAACCTTATATTTAGCCACAAACCGGTGTTCTCTCTATATAATAAATATAACCAAAACACCGGTTCATCTTTTCTGTGAAGTTACAGGGTGCTGCGGATCCTGAAAATAGCCCATATAAAAAGAGGCCTTCCCCCTCCTACTTCTTATTTTTCTTCACCGAATCTTTGATTGTAACTGCAGTCACAACCAATACGCATACGGCCTCTACGGCCATAATTATCAGCCTTATCAATGCAGGATTCATTTTCTGCTTTTCCTTATTCTTTTAGAGGAGGCTGCTGGCGACACAAACAGGAAGACTGGCACAGGCATTCCTTGGAACACCTGCACCAGCCCTGCATTCCTGTCAGACGTACCAGTGCCTCAAAATTCTGTTCACCCAAACATCTCCTGTGCGACATGCGTGTGTTCCAGATCTTCATCTATCCTGTCAATTTTCATATACTTCCACTCGCCTTTTTCACGAAGACAGCGGATATCACGCTCCCAGACACCTTCCTGTCCGACATCAACCAGGATATTGTCGCCCATGAACTCCTTTATCTTTCTTGCAATTTCTTTCTTGAGTTGGACTATTCTCGGTGCTGTAACGGCTAACAGCCGTGCTATCTCGCCTGTGCCGTATCCAAGCATCAATTCTTCTACTATTCTGCGCTTACGGGCATCAAGGGTGTCTAGGAAAGCCTGCCAGTCAATCTGACGGAGCACCTTCGTTGCCGTATCTTCAGACTTGCAGGCTATCGTATCACCTACAGTCGAGTCTTCTTCCTCACAGACTGGCTCCTGCATGGAGCAGAGTGCGTTTTCATGATCCATTTGAAATCCCGGACTCATCACGTCCATTCTCCGGTCTCCATAACTCCTGCGTCCTGATTTTGTTCTCTGGATTGAGTAATAAGCTATGGAATGAGGCAAGGGTTCCCTGCCTGACTTCTCCATACTTTCAATCATCTCGGCTGCTGAGGCAGTGGCATCCTGAACCAGTTCCTCGTGGTCTTCGCTACCCATTGGACGAACCGTCCTTGGGATTGTGTTGCGGATGATGGGGTAGATCTGTTTTTCGAGCATCAGAGCTGCTGAAGGGCTCATAAATTCCTCCCGTTTATGTGTTAAAAGCCACGGATTTGTTCCGTAGCAGTGAGAGGGATCTCTCAGGTATGATGACAAAAAAACGGGGGGATTTTAATAAGGATAAAAACAAGGGGTGGGTTTTTTAGGTGCAAATCAAATACTTCGCGATGGAAATACTGGCATTTTATAATTGTGGTTTTATACTTACTGAAGAATTTACTTAACAAAAGACTCTTAATATTATCAGGTACAAGTTTGGTACAAGTTTGGTACAAGTAAAGGTGATTTTTGAGACTTTTGGATTAGAGTTTGAGGCTAAATGGTGGAGATGGTGAGCTTCCCGTCAGCTCCACCATTCAATATCCTTGCAATCAAGCACTTACACATACAAAGCCCGCCAATTAAAACTAGTGGATTTAAGCCGTTTCAAAATTCACAAATACATCAAAAGCCCTTGTCTTTCAGCCCCCATTCCCAGCGATTCTGTGCGTGTTTTACAGCTTGATACGGGAAAAAGGCATGGCATTGCCGGTTAAAGTGCTTAAAAAACGTTTCTGTCACTTTGCTTGGATGGTTTCACGGGCAGCCGTCTGTTCATCGTTCCGTTTCAGTATATCCTCCAGACTTTCGGACTTTGACAGATTCCCCTTGTCATAATATTCAATCATGCCGTTGGTTGGGTTATAAAATGAGCCTTCCCATCTCATGTCATTCTTCCATTCGCCTTGGGCTATTGTCCCTCCATCCAAGCCTTCAAGCATGATGTCCTTGCCGTCCTTAAAGGTGAAAACTGCATCAGCCACGCCAAAACAGAAGAGTTTTCCTTCCCACGGTCGTCCCTTTCTGAAGATCCCCTTCATTTTGACAGTGTTCTTATCGCCCCTGTAGTAGATGCATATCCCGTCAGGTATGCCTTCGCAGAATATCACGTCTGCCCTTTTCGTAGCGTTTTCGTCATAGCTCTCATACAGACCATGTTTTATTGTCTTTCCATCCTTTTCATAGCCGAAGTAACGGGCGGTCATCTTGTTGCCGTCGAAATCCTTAAACTCCTTTACCTTGCGTCCTTCAAAATAGACAGCTTTGCTTTTTTCAAAGTCTCTCGGATATCCGTCCTCGTTCAGGACAGAGCAACCTGTAAGTGCAAGTAGGAAGATAAATATCAGTCCGTTGGTTATCTTATGGTTCATGATTTGGGCTTGTCTTCCTTCAACATCTCCATGATTTTCCTTTTCCCAAGACTTCTGAAGGAGATTATCTTTGCTTTGTACGAATCTCTAGGCTTTGACCTGCCAGACTCCCAAAGAAAGACCGTATTGCTTGCAGCTCCGAGAAGTTTGCCAAAATCTTTCCGTGATAGTTTCAGTTTTTTGCGAAGCATGGCTATCAGCTTCGGTGTCAGTCTTGCTTTTTCAAGGGCTTCAGGAGGTAGGGGCTGAATCTTGTCTTCAGGGGTTATGTTCTTTGACAGAGCTAATATTTCCTTCTGCTGTCTGTCTATAAGTTTTCGCATCAGTCTGGCTGCAAGGTTCAGTTCCTTGATCTTCTTCTCCAAAGGTCGGACTTTTGCGTTCGATTCACGCTTGGCAACCCTAATCATCATTTCATGCATTGCTTTTTGAAGATTTACCATTTTGAGTATCTCCATGGGGCTAGGTTGAATTTTGTGATGGGCATTATCATATATCGGAAAGAGAGAATAATCAATTTATTTACGGAGATGGAAATCCCTTCTGCTCATCAAGAAAAGAGAAAAGACCGTTTACACAAAAAATCTTACATAGCCCAGGAACGAGTGAAAAAAATACTGTTGACCGTGTTCAGTGGAAAGGTGTATTCGATGGGGAGCGAGTAGGCAATGTGAACAAATGTTCACTTTACGGTTTGCCAGAGCGCTAGGGAAGACATCTATTGCCTGTCAAAAAAGAGGAGACGGTAATGGCTTATGATTTGACAGGTAAAATCAAGGTGATTCAGGCGGCGCAGACTTTCGGTGCCAAGGGATTTACGAAGCGGGAGTTCGTGGTGACAGTTGCCGATGGCAAATACCCCCAGGATATAGCTCTGGAGTGTGTGCAGGATAAGGTGAATTTGCTTGACGGGCTCAACGTGGGGCAGACGGTAACAGTGTCATTTGATATACGTGGACGAGAATACAACGGCCGCTATTTCAATAACCTCCAGGCGTTACGCATAAGTGCCGGAAAGGGGATTAAAACAGCTACAGACGATGAACATCCGCCGATCCCAGCCGATTTTGAGGACACCACCGACTATGGGGCTACTGTTCCGTTTTGATTGAATTGCTACGGATGCGGGAGCAAATGATGAATTCTTCTGAAGTCCATTCGGCTCTGTAAGAATTTTGTGTAAACGGTATTTTCGAAATCGGTAGCGGCCCAACCGACAATAACCGTTATTTCCAGTTGAAAGCGTCATGACTGAAAATTGCTGCAACACGAAATGTCGCAGCGCTGCGACAGAAAATGTCGTAGCAATAAAAGACATTACTCCTTGTGCGGATTAATCGGCGGATTATTCAAGGCATAAACCGGGTTGCCCGGAAGTTCCAATCATCCCAGATCCCGCCTCAGCCGGATGTGTCTCAGGTATTTTTAATGGGGAAGACTACAACTACAGTATGCTTATACGTGGGATGGCTGTGCGACCTCTTTTTATCTGCTGAATATGCAAAAAAAGAGGGGATTTATATATCAGCCAGTGCGCATACGTTGTCTTATGTTGGATGAACTTCCTTTCCGGAAAGCGTCTGGTGAAATTCCGTATGTTCTTTTGAAAGCCTTTGAAAAATGATATGGATCCTTGAAGCCGTTCTCTAAGGCGATGCTCTTCAGGGTGAGATCCGAGGTTTTCAATCTTACAGCCGCACTGTTCATCTTGAGTTTCATCAGATGCGAATACGGACTTGTCCCTGAGAATTTTTTAAAAAGCCTGCACAGGTACGCCTTGTCGATCCCGCAGGACTCGGAAATTTCATCGAGTGTCTTTATCGAGTTGAAATGACTGCCGATATGCTCCCTGCACCTGTGGTATGTTGCGGCTGCGAAGTTCGCAGTTTCATGTCCGGAAAACATTGTCTCTCGGATCAGGAGAACGAGCGTTTCAAGAAGTAATGCCGATATCCTGCCGCTGTTCACACCTCCGGATATTCCCGTATATTGGAGCTGATCAAATGCCCCGGCAATGATCTGCGGGTTTGAAATCCGGACGCTCCCGCCTTTCTCCGTCGAAATCGTTTTCAGGAGATTGAGTGCGCGGGTTCCCGTGAAATCGACAAAATATTTCTGTAGCATGTTGTCCGGATCCGAGCGGATAATATGTGGAATTCCCGGTCCATACGAAAAAACAATTCCGGGGTTGAGTGCATATGAATTCCCGCCTATCTTCAACTCACCGCTTCCTTCCGCAACATATTCGATTGCATGATAGGGGAAATCTTTCCTGTCGATGACATAGTCTGACCTGCACTTTTCGAAACCGCCGCATACGACCGCGAGAGATGCCCTGATTTTCCCTGGCGCGTCAAAATAATAGCATCGGCTTTCCCTGACCTGCTTCGAAAAGAAATCCGGCTTCCGTGTTTCCATGGGCTCCTCACTAAATTGACAGGATAACAGGATTGACAGGGTAATATGAGTTCATACAATATGGTTAGGTTTCGCCCCGACTTTACCCAATCATCCAGTCATCCAACAATCCATTCATCCGTTCTTTAAAAGTCAACAATAGACATTATAAAGTCAATAATAGCCATTTATATTAGCCATTTCAAGAATAATTTAAAAAAAATCAGAAATCATTATATTACATTGAAGGTGTTCGAATGATCATCAAAGGAATACTCAATCCGCAGATTAACTCCCTGATCAGCAGGGTCAGACACACCAACACGCTTGTCATAGCCGACAGGGGGTTCCCCTTTTGGCCGGAAATCGAGACAATAGACATATCCCTTGTCGACGGGATTCCCACAGTCTGCCAGGTCCTCGAAGCGCTGCGTCCGAATTTCATGATCGGAAAAGCATTCATGGCGGAGGAATTCAAAAAGAATAACAGCGTCAAACTCCAGAAACATTTCTTTTCTCTCTTCCAAGGTGTTAAGATCAATTTTGAACCTCATGTCGATTTCAAGAAGAGAGTCCCTTGCGCCATAGGCCTCATAAGGACTGCGGACACGACCCAGTACGCAAACATAATTATTGAATCCGCATAGATACTCTCGGCGTAAGGAGTTCCGCGCGAGATTATCTATAGTTTGATTTGGGAAGGACAATCCATGGAATATCATGAAATTGGAAATACAGGCGTAAAAGTCCCTTCGATAATATTCGGAACCAGCTGCCTCGGGAATCTGTACAAGTCCATTCCGTATGGTGAAAAGCTTGAATCGGTAAAGGAGTTCTTCGCATATTTCAAACCGCCGGTGGTTCTTGATTCGGCTGGAAAATACGGCGCGGGGCTTTCACTTGAGACGATTGGAAAATGCCTCAGAGAACTGGGAATTCCTCCTGAATCTGCGGTGATAAGCAACAAACTCGCCTGGTACAGAATTCCCTTGACGGGTGCGAAACCGACTTTCGAGCCTGGCGCATGGGCGGATCTCGAACATGACGCGGAACAGAAAATCAGTTATGACGGTATAATCAAGTGTTGGGAGCAGGGAAACGAACTTCTAGGAAAACCGTACAGGCCTTGCCTTTTATCCGTCCACGATCCCGATGAATACTTGAATGCCGCAAAAGGCACGGATGACAGGAGGAAAAGGTTTGACGACGTGCTTGGCGCATATAAAGCCCTGCACGAGCTGAAGACGAAAGGACTGGTAAAATCCGTCGGTGTAGGCGCAAAAGACTGGCGTGTCATTCGGGAACTGAGCGACAGTGCGGAGCTGGACTGGGTGATGTTCGCATGCAGCTTGACTGTCATGCAACATCCGAAAGAGCTTCTTGATTTCATGGAGTCGCTCAGGAGCAGAAACATTTTCATCGTGAATTCCGCAGTCTTCCATTCGGGATTCCTGACCGGCGGAGAATTTTTCGACTACCGCAAGACCGATCCGGCAACCGACAAGACCCTTTACGAATGGAGAAATTCTTTCAACGAGACATGTGCGAAGTTCGCAGTTTCACCGGCTGCGGCATGCATCAGGTTCAGCTTCACGGTACCCGGAGTTGTGAGCGTAGCCCTGAACACTTCTAATCCGAAGCGTGTCAAGAAAAACGTGGACTTTGCGACAGCCAGAATTCCTACGGAATTTTGGAATGAGATGAAGGAGAAGAAACTTATTTCACGGGAATACCCTTATCTGTAGTTTTTCATTTAAATGGAAAACTAAACATGAAAGCCGAAAAAGGTTAGAAATTATGAAGATAGATTCGCATCAACATTTCTGGAAATACAGTGTTGAGGAATACGGGTGGATAGACGACGACATGAAGTCTATCAGAAGGGATTTTCTTCCGGAGGATCTTGAAAAGGAAACTAGGAGCGTCGGCATTGATGGCGTGGTCAGCGTACAGGCGCGGCAGACCGTTGCAGAGACGGAATGTCTTCTCGACTTTTCACAGAAACATGATTTCATAAAAGGCGTGGTCGGATGGGTTCCTCTGATTTCCTCAGATGTATGGGAGTGTCTTTCCGGCCTCATGTCATTTCCGAAATTGAAATCCGTGCGGCATGTCGTGCAGGGTGAGCCTGACAATGATTTCATATTACGTAATGATTTCAATGAAGGAATAAGTGCCCTACGGGAATTCGGTCTTGCCTACGACATACTGATTCTGGAAAAACATCTTCCCCAAACAATCAAATTCGTTGACATGCATCCTGACCAGATATTCATACTCGATCATATTGCCAAGCCAAGGATTAAGGAGAACATCCTTGAACCATGGCGGAAAAACATCATGGCGCTGTCTGAGAGAAAGAATGTGTACTGCAAGGTTTCCGGAATGGTGACGGAGGCGGATTACGGGAAATGGACAGAGGATCAGCTCCGCCCTTATTTTGAAACCGTGCTTGAGGCATTTGGTCCGGAACGCCTGATGTTCGGCAGCGACTGGCCGGTCTGCACCGTAGCCTGCGAATATCGCAGATGGCTGGGGACTGTAAGGGAATTCATCTCAAATCTATCCTCCTCCGAGCAGTACGCAATATTCGGAGGGAATGCCGTCAGGGCATACAATTTAACCATTTAAGAAAGAAGGTGGTACAGGCGTCTCGCCTGTATTGCAGGATTAAAATAAGAACAGGCGAGACGCCTGTACCACTTTATAATCATCTAAGTTATTTTTTTACGAAGGGAAAAAAATATGAAAGCTTTTTTCATTACGACTCCGGGTAAGACGGAAATCAGGGAGATTTCCAATCCGGAAATGAAGGACGATGAAGTCCTGCTGAAAGTCAGGCTGGTCGGATACTGCGGATCAGACCTCAATACATTCCGCGGCAAGAACCCGATGGTCTCACTTCCGAGGATACCCGGGCACGAGGTAGCGGCGACAATAGAAAAATGTGGGGGGGTAGTTCCTGCAGATTTCATGCCGGGAATGAACGTCACAATCTCCCCATACACGAGTTGCGGGAAATGCCCGTCATGCCTGCATGACAGGCCGAACGCCTGCCAGTTCAACCAGACTATGGGCGTCCAGCGCGACGGAGCTCTTGCAGAATACATTTCAGTTCCATGGAAAAAACTTTACAAATCCGATAAACTGTCGTTGAAGGAACTTGCACTTGTCGAACCTTTAACCGTCGGATTTCACGCAGCAGCAAGGGGAGATGTTTCAGAGAAGGACACGGTTCTCATCCTCGGCTGCGGCGCGATCGGACTCGGTGCCATTGCCGGTTCTGCTTGGAGAAAGGCGAAAGTTATCGCGGCTGATATTGACGATGCTAAACTTGGAATAGCCAGAAGAGTCGGCGCAGCCTTTACCATTAATTCCGCACATCAGAATCTGCATGAGGAACTTCAGAAGATTACAGGTTCTGGTCCCGATGTCGTAATAGAGGCCATAGGACTTCCGTCCACTTTCAAGATAGCGGTTGACGAAGTTGCGTTCAGCGGGCGCATTGTCTATGTAGGATATGCAAAGGAACCAGTATCGTACGAAACGAAGTATTTTGTCCAGAAAGAGCTTGACATCAGGGGTTCGAGGAATGCACTCGGCGATTTCGCCGATGTCATTAAAATGCTTGAACAGGGAAAATTCCCAGTAGACTCAGTAATAACAGAAGTATTCCCGTTTGAAAAATCCGGAGAAGCTCTGGAAAAATGGGACAGGAATCCCGCCGCAGTTACGAAATTCCTGATTGAGTTTTAATAACTTGGGCTTTCCAGCCCGAGAATAAACTGACTGAACTGATAGGAATTTTGATTTTCATGCCGACTTGTAGATACCCGATGATGGAAAATAAATCAAGTGAACCAAGAACAAAGGTGTAGTTTTCCTTTTGGGTTGCAATTCCCTCATGTCGCCGGGAATCAATCCAGCGGTTTATGCCTGATCAAAATATCGCCGCACGTGGTCCCCTACGGCGCCGCCATAGGCGAGTAAACAACTTGCCGGCATCCTTTTTAATGTGGTACAGGCGTCTCGCCTGTTCTTATTTCTTTCTTCTGGAAGAACAGGCGAGACGCCTGTACCACACTCTTTTAATTAAAAATGCCTAAACATCCAACTTTGAAATTCCTATACGTAAATTAGGCGACCACCCCAGTCATCCCAGTCATCCGACGGGACAAGTCCGACCATGATATCCATCATGGCTAACGGGGCAAGAAGGGGCGCAACGTCAGTCGTCAGATGTCAGTCACTGGCTTTTAGGCGTAAACCGCTCCAGTCTCTTCGCGCCCTTCGTGGTGGAACCGGAGATTTGACTTATAGCGGTGGAAACGCCCATATTGGAAACTTTTTCAAATTACGCTCGAAATTTCACCCAACCGGCTTATATTAGGAGCCTTTTCGGAATTTTCATTTGAATCAATCAAAAATAAATTTATAAATTTTACGAGTCTACGAGGAAAATTTATCATGAAACAGAGAAAACTCTTTATTGCCGGCAATTGGAAAATGAACAAGACAGCCACAGAGGCTGTTCAGATGGTATCAGCTTTAGTCAAGAAAGTCGAAGGACTTTCCGATAAGATAAACATGGCCGTGTGCCCTCCGTTCACCGCACTCGACAGGATTTCCTCCATTCTCAAGGGGTCAGGAATCGCACTTGGAGCCCAGAACCTTTCCGACAAGGCGTCCGGCGCATACACTGGGGAAGTTTCAGCGGCAATGCTTCTTGAGCTCGGGGTGAAATACGTCATCATCGGACACAGCGAACGTCGCCAATACTACGGTGAAACAGACGAAATCGTCAGCAAAAAAGCGAAATTCGCACTTAATGCAGGACTTCTTCCGATTGTCTGTGTAGGGGAAACGCTCCAGGAACGCGAAGGGAATAAGACCTCCAACGTGATCACGACTCAGCTGAAAGGCAGTCTTTCAGGGATTACCTCCGATGAAATGCTTAAAACGACAATCGCCTACGAACCCGTATGGGCAATTGGAACCGGAAAAACTGCTTCCCCGGATCAGGCGCAGGAAGTTCATGCTTTGATAAGGAAACTGCTGACAGATCTTTTTGGAAAAGCAGTTGCAGAGAAAATCATCATACAGTATGGTGGCTCCGTTAAGGCCGACAATGCCAAGGAACTTATGGCGAAAGAGGATATTGACGGTGCGCTGGTCGGTGGCGCAAGTCTTGACGCCGAAGGATTTTCAGCACTTATAAAGAACGCAATTTAAGGAACGCCGGCAACTTGCCGGCTAAATTAATATAGATGTGGCAATTACAAAATTGCCTTTTTGAGCTGATTTCAAAAGTTGGAGTTCACGGCTTTAGCGTGTCTAACCTGTTGAATACGAAGACACACTAAAGTTGTGAACTCCAACAAGAGATATTCCCGTGACAACGGTTTTCTCGCATTTTGAAATCAGCTCAGATGTCAGCAAGTTGCTGGCGATCCAACAGGATCGGCTATGGCAAATCGCAGATTGTAAATGTTAAACTTAGCGCCTTAGAGCCTATGTGCCTATGCGCCCAATAAATCAGAGGTCCCAATGAATATTTTAGTTTCAGTTCTCACTGTGGCAGATGTAATCATAGCGTTGCTTCTCATTTGCCTGATACTTGTCCAGCAGTCGAAAGACAGCGGTTTCGGAAGTGCTTTCGGCGGCTTGGGCGAATCTGTTTTCGGAGCTCAGACAGGAGGCCATCTGGCGAGACTCACGGTTATTTTTGCGTCGCTTTTCCTGATCATCACACTCTCACTTGCAATAATGACAGGCCACAGGAAAGCCCCGAGGAGCGTCGTCGAACTTGAGGCAAAAACTGAAGCCAAAGCTTCTGTTCCCGCTAAGGACGTGAAAGAAAATGCCCCGTCAGCTCAAGTTGATAAAATTGCCGAACCGGTTCCTGAAAAATCCAAAACGATTCCCTTGGCAACAGAATAAAAATGTTCTCCGCAGTCTTTTACGAGGCCTTCGAAGAAGAGGAGAAAATCCTCAGAAAAGTCCTGCCAAAAGAGTTTAAATACCTTTTCACCTGGAAAACAATCCAGGAAAGCGGGCACAAATCTCCACCTGCCAAAGTCATCAGCACAAGGACCCAGTCAAAATTCCCCATAGAATGGGCTGACAGTCTCAATGCAATCATCACACGTTCAACTGGTTACGACCATGTTTCAGAATATCTAACCCAAACAGGCGCCCGCATTTCCGCAGCCTATCTGCCCGAATACGCAGCCCGTCCGGTTGCCGAACAGGCGTTGATGATGTGGACCGCCCTTCTCCGAAATTTAACTGTCCAGAGAAAATCATTTGAAACTTTTCACCGTGACGGTCTCACAGGCCGCGAAATCCGCAACCGCAGAATCACCGTGATCGGCGTCGGACATATCGGCGGGGAGATAGTTGATATAGCGCATAGTCTCAAAATGAAGATTCTTGGCGTCGACATCAAACCAAGAGCTGAAATGAAAAAACAGTACGGCCTTAAATACGTGTCTCTAAAAGAAGGCCTTAAAAATGCGGATATCGCAATCTGCGCCCTGCCCCTCACCGGAATCACCCGAGGATTGCTCAATTATAAAATCCTCAAGGTGATGCCCGGGAATTCCATTTTCATAAATGTCGGGCGCGGCGAAGTTTCGCCGACACAGGATTTGCTGAAACTCCTCAACGAAGGAATTCTCGGCGGAATCGGACTCGATGTCTATGACTTTGAAAAAGAACTTGCCTCTGTTCTCAGAGGCGGGAAAAAACTGTCGGATTTAAAACCTGGGGCCCGTGAAAGCGTGGCGGCAGTTCTAAAGCTAATGAGGGATCCAAAAGTAATTCTGACTCCGCACAATGCATTCAATACCGAGGAATCGGTTGAAAGGAAATCCCTGAGAACAGCCGAAAATCTCGCCTCCTACCTGAAAACCGGCAAGTTCCTCACGCCAATTAAAGTTTGACTTCCTTTACTGTTATAGCCTACTGAACCGATTGACTTGCAAATAAATTTCCACTTCAAACTTTCATCTCGGATTCAAAGGAAAATGACCACAACCTGAACATTCCAAGATATGTCGACACCTTTGAGCCGGAGCCGGAAGTGGATATCCCCGCCGTCCAGAAGGAAATCGAGAGGATTGAGTCCGAACTGGCGGAGACTAGAAAAAAGATGAACCCTACTTAAAGGAATTGAAGTTAATATAGTATCAGTAATGCTTGAATCAAGGTACAGTAATGCTATATTGACTTATGAAAAAAGATCTTGACAAGACTAGAGTGGAGGAGGCATTGAAGCTCCTCGGTGAGCTTATAGAAAGCCGCCGTATCGGGCCGTTCAGCCTGATAGTCTGTGGCGGCACAGCTCTGCTTGTCTCCGGACTCCGCGCCGAAGCAACCAAGGATGTGGACATATTGGCATATATGGGAAAGAAGGGTGAAATCATGGCTGCGGATACCATTCCGGAAGACCTTCAAAAGGCAGCCTGGGGCGTCTCTGCTCAAATGGGCCTGGATCCCCATTGGCTGAATGCAGGACCAAGCTCAATTGTAAATCCAAAACTGCCAAATCTCGGACTTCCTGACGGATTCATATCGAGACTTTCAGAAAAGAGTTATGGCCGGATGCTCAAGGTCTTCTTTATAGGCAGACTCGATCAGATATATTTCAAGCTTTATGCATCTGTAGATCGAGGAGGCCCGACATACCATCTTGACGACCTGATGCGGCTCAATCCAACTCATGAGGAACTGCTTGACGCCTCGAGATGGTCCATGTCCCAGGATCCCTCTCCGAGTTATCTCCAGACATTGATACAAATGCTAAAGGCAATAAACCATGGAACAGTCGCTGAAAAATTATAGGGAAGAACTTTCCGACATCCTACTGCGCCTTCTTTGGCGGCAGTGGTGCACGTTCGGTGTCTCTGGAAATACCGAACCTTCTAAAGGGCCGATTGTTGATCCCGAAGCGCTTCTGCTGCTCACATGCTCGGTCGGCAGATCCGATCCGCGTCTTTTCGACGAGATGATGGATTGGCTTTCATTGAATTGGGAGCTTGTAAACATAAGCCGAATCAATTTCATGCTGAAAAAGCGCCAATGGCAGGGGGGTGAAGCTCTAGGGGCGCTCTCAAACTGGATGACCAAGAACATGGGCGGAAAAACAAAATGGGCAAGCCTGACAGGAAAAGCAGAGCCGCGCAACGATATGGTCTCTTTCTTCATTGACCTTAATGGCGCCGAAATGGCGAAGTTCGGAAATCCCGAACCTTCTTTTGCTGAATATGGTTTCTTCCGCGGGGAAGTGAAGCTTCGCAAACACACACAGGATTTCCGTCCGGACAACCCTTCAAACCTTCTGCCCGCCCTCCGATCGTTTTTCGGGACAAATGTCAGGGCTGAAATCGTGGCGTATCTGCTGACTCATCCGAACGGTGGTCATCCGTCACTTGTCGCCCGGGAGATTGGCTATTACCAGAAGACCGCGCATCAGGCGCTGGTCGCCATGGGGCGGTCCGGACTTCTTGAATGCCGGGACACCGGACGTGAAAAGATATTCAGGCTCAATCGCGACTTATCTGATACTTTCCTTAGTGGAATAAAAGGAGAGCCGACATGGATACAGTGGCCTCCAATCTGCTTTCTCCTGGAAAGAGTCTGGTATAAAATGCTTGACAAGGATTTTCTGGCGCTATCTCCGCAGGTTCAGTCAATCGAGCTGAGGGAGGCCTTGAGCCCTCTTTCTAAGGAAATCAGTCATCCGGCTTTCGCAAAACTGTTCTCCGGACATCCCAAAGGAGACGGCTACATCCATGAACTCGTCAGCGGAATCAGGGATCTCGTTAGAGGTTAGCATTGCAAATAATGCTGAAGACGGCAAGGATTTTTAAATATTATCAGGGAGGATTCAGTTATTCGGAATTTCCGAACTACTGCCGCCGATGGCAAAAATGGCATTTAGAAAGGATGGGGTTCAATCCTGATTTTAATTATGGCGAATTCGCCATGGATTCCAAGCCGAAGGCGGAGAAATGAGATTTTATAAAAAAAGACAAAATTGATACTGGAAATGAATCTAAGCGGTTTGATATTACTTGCATCACACCCGCCGCGCCTCTGTTCCGCATGCGTAATTCGGCGGGTTTTTTCTTTTCATGCAAGAAAACACAGGGCCAATAATAATGAATAGCATCATGAACCAAACCATAAGAGGTTTTGATTTTAAACCCATCGAATTCGAGAGGTTTAGAATCAACGCCGAATTCATCCGTATGGGGTTGCCCCAGCCTGACCACTTGGTCCGGATATCTTTGAAAAAATTGTTGCTGCCTGGTATAGAAAAGTTGGCTACAAAGTTAATCTAACCCAAAAATAATTCCATGATAAATTCTACCGAAGAATGCAAGTGAGGGAAATATTTTTTTTAAAAATCTGTACGTTACAGATGTGGGGAAAAGGATCTCTATGAAAATTTTCAGATGTACAAAAAAACTATTGAAGGAAGCTGGGATTGTTGTTCCGGATCTGGAAATTTGTCCTTCGTCCTGGCTGGAATCGTGGCACGCAAACCTTGTTATTATTGATCGAAGCAAGTGTTTATTGGTTACCAATGACGAATCCTTTTACACATTGTTCATTCCGGGACTTAAAAAGTCGGATTTCAAACAACTCAAGCTCATAATCAATGAGCATTTATTCAGAAGCATGGTATATGACGGCCTTTCCCAAACGTTAATTGAAAAGGTTCTGGCAGTTGGAGATGATCTTGTTTTTTCCACTACCAATAACCGAAGCGTACTTGGAACGATGAACGACATGAAATTTGCTCTCGAACATATAGTTTATGCCAATGGCGGCATGAAATACTGCAAACCTTTAGAGTTTCAGCACACAATTAACAGTATGATGCCGTTGGGGCCATTAAAATACGGGATCTCCCTCGAAGTTTTTAAAAAGAAATTAATGGACTTGAATTGAAAAGGCATATATGTATTTGAAGCTTCTTCCTTTAATCTTAAAATGTGTTATCTTATCGGGATTAGAGTTTCCATTAGTGAAAAATCAGAATAAAGAGGCGGGGTTCTCATGCTTAATGAACTCAGGAAAGAAATAGACGATATTGATGCGAAAATAATAAAGATGATCAATGAACGCTACAGGCATGTCATTGAAATCGGGCGTCTGAAGAAAAAAACGTCCCACGAGATATATGTGCCGGAACGCGAAAAATCCCTGATTGACAGGCTCGATAAGATTAACAAGGGTCCGATGACGCCCCAGGCGCTGAGGGCAATCTACAGGGAAATAATGTCCGGCGCAATCTCCCTCGAAAAACCCCTGAGAATCGGTTTTTTCGGACCCGAGGCCTCTTTCACGCATCTCGCCGCGCTCAGCAAATTCGGGCACTGTGCCAGCTATGTGGCGAAAGCCAGCATATCAGATGTATTCAACGATGTTGAGGCCGAACGCATAGACTACGGCGTTGTCCCGATTGAAAATTCTACGGAGGGCGCCATCAACCACACCCTTGACATGCTTATCAATTCAACTGTCAAGATATGCTCCGAAATCAACATGCGGATCCACCATAACCTCCTTTCAAAAAGCGGAATGAAGAATATAAAGAAGGTTTACAGTCATGCGCAGGTTCTAGGACAATGCAGAAGCTGGCTCCAGGAACATCTGCCCGGCGTTGAGATTGTTGAATCTTCAAGTTCCACAAAGGCTTCCAAAATAGCGGCTGAAGAGAAATATTCCGCATCAATTTCAAGTTCGCTAGCCGCTGAACTGTACAAGCTGAACGTCGTAGCGGACAATATTGAGGACAATGCCGACAACACCACCCGGTTCATGGTGATAGGACAACAGGAGCCGCGGCCCACTGGGGATGACAAGACTTCAATCTGTTTCGCAATCCGCGACAGGGTGGGAGCCCTCTATGATTCCCTCCTGCCTTTCAAAGACGAGAAAATCACCCTGACTATGATTGAGAGCCGCCCGTCGAAACGCAAAAACTGGGAATATTATTTCTTCCTGGATTTCCTCGGCCATGTAGAAGATCCGGCTCCGCAGAGAACTCTGGAAAAACTGAAAGAAATGTGCCAGTTTGTCCGGATACTGGGAAGTTATCCGAGATCGAAAGACATGTTATAAATATTTCCGAAAACGGAAATATTTACTCCGTGTAATAGTTGGGAGCTTCTTTCAGAATCTTCACATCGTGCGGATGAGCCTCTCTAAGTCCTGCACCGGTTATCCTGATAAAACTGGCTTTTTCCTGGAATTCTGGAATTGTCTTTTCCCCGCAATAACCAAGGGCGTAACGCAGGCCTCCGGCATATTGGTGAATCACGTCTTTGACCTCGCCGCGGAATAGGACAAGCCCTTCAATTCCCTGGGGAACAAGCTGATTTTCACTGTCAACTTCAGACTGTCCATAGCGTTCCCGGCTTCCCTTGCCTTTTTTCATCGCCTCCAGACTTCCCATCCCCCTGTAAACCACATACATCCTGCCTTGATGCCATGTTTTCTCTCCGGGACTTTCATTCGTTCCGGCAAGACCGGATCCCATCATTACGGTTGAAGCGCCGATTGCAATGGCCTTGGCCACATCCCCTGACTGCTTTATACCGCCGTCGGCGATGATTGGAATTTCTTTGCCTACAGCTTTGCTGACATTGTAAATGGCGGTCAGCTGCGGGATTCCAACTCCGGTAACCACGCGGGTTGTGCATATCGATCCGGGGCCGATCCCGACTTTCACGGCGTCGGCTCCTGCGTCCATGAGGGCCTTGGCCGCCTCTCCAGTCGCGATATTGCCGGCGATGATGTCGACTTTGTCCCCAAAGCGTTTCTTGAACATCTTCACTGTTTCAACAACTCCCTTTGAATGTCCGTGGGCGGTGTCAATGACAATTACATCCACACGGGCTTTCACGAGCGCTTCCGCCCTGGCTTCGTCGTACGGGCCGATGGCCGCCGCAACCCTCAGCCTGTGCTCCCTGTCCCGGTTATAGATCGGAGTTGTGTTTTCAATCAGCTCCTTCACATCATGAAAGCTGTAAAGCCCTGTAAGTTTGCCCGCCTCGTCAACAATCGGAAGTTTTCCGATGTTGTTTTTAATCATCACCTTGAATGCCTGATCCAGAGTTGTATGCGCCGGGGCTGAAATCAGGTTTTTCGCCATCACGTCACTGAGCTTGACATTGTAATCCGTGAGGAATTTAATGTCGCGCGAAGAAATTATTCCGACAAGCCTCCCGTCTTTCTCGACAATCGGAAATCCGGAAAAGGTATATTTCATTTTCTGTTTTATGGCCAGGATTTGGGCGACAGTCTGATCCCGATGGAAGCAAACCGGTTCTTCGATGAGGCCGTGAAGATATGATTTCACTTTCCTGACCTCGTCAGCCTGCCGTTTCACATCAAGATTCTTATGGATGACACCTATTCCGCCGAGGGTCGCCATCGCTATCGCCATCTTGCCTTCGGTTACAGTGTCCATGGCCGCGCTGACGAACGGAATATTCAGATTTATATTCCTTGAAAGCCTGGTGGATATGTCGGTATCGGCGGGAAGAAAGTCGGCGTATCTGGTTACAAGCGAGACATCATCGAAGGTCAACCCCTCCTGCGGAAATGATTTCATGAAATTATCCAAGTATTTGTTTATCATAAGGCGGACTCCATTGTTACATCCATTTTCTAACGTTTAGCGGCGTAAGATACAGTATTTAGTTTCCTAATGCAAAAAAAAAATCACGATTAGCCGAAATCTTCCGTTTTTCCATTAGTTTTCAGAGCATTTCATGCTATTGTTGCCAGTTCAAATCCCACAGCATAAAAGATTTAATTTTGGAGAAAATCAATGAGCGAAGAAAAAAACTTATTTCCAGACATACCTGTCACCGGAAAAGACAATTATACAGCCAATGAAATCACGGTGCTGGAAGGACTCGAAGCGGTCCGCAAGCGTCCCAGCATGTACATCGGAGACACAGGACTCCGCGGACTGCATCACCTGGTATACGAGGTTGTCGACAACAGTATCGACGAGGCCCTCGCAGGCCATGCGAAAAACATAGACGTGGTAATCCGCGTCGACAACAGCGTCTCCGTCAAGGACGACGGGCGCGGAATTCCGGTCGACATGCACAAGGAGGAAGGCAAGCCGGCCGTTGAAGTCGTCCTGACAATCCTGCATGCAGGCGGAAAATTCGATCATAACTCCTACAAAGTTTCCGGCGGCCTCCACGGTGTCGGCGTATCCTGCGTAAACGCCCTCAGCGAATGGCTCGAAGTGGAAGTCCACAGGGACGGCTACGCCTACAACATCAGATTTGAAAGAGGCAAAACGGTCAGCCCCCTCCAGAGGATCCGCCCCACAAATCTCAGGGGGACGACGGTCACATTCAAGCCGGATGCTCAGATATTTACGGAAACAGTCTACGTTTGGGACACTCTTGCAAACCGAATCAGGGAGCTCGCATTCCTCAACAAGGGGATAAAGATCACCCTCAAGGACGAACGCAACCAGAATGACATCCGCGACGAAACTTTCTGCTATGAAGGCGGAATAGTGGAGTTCATCAAACATCTTAACGCGAACAAGATCCCCCTTCACAAAGATGTAATCTATCTCAGCAGGGCGAAGGACGGCATAGAAGTCGAACTTGCCATGCAGTACAACGACACGTTCACGGAAACTATTTTCAGCTATGTCAACAACATCAACACCATTGAAGGCGGCACACATCTTTCGGGATTCCAGACCGCGCTGACAAGAACCATCAACAACTATGCCAAAAACTCCAATCTCCTGAAAAACGAAAAACCGGTCACCGGAAACGACACCCGTGAAGGACTCACCGCCGTCATAAGCGTAAAAGTCCAGGAACCCCAGTTTGAAGGGCAGACCAAGACCAAACTTGGCAACGGCGAAGTGAAGGGAATTGTTGACTCGGTTGTAAACGACGGCCTTTCCTCTTTTCTGGAGGAAAACCCGCAGAC
Source organism: Victivallis vadensis (assembly GCA_945883805.1). Lineage (GTDB taxonomy): Bacteria > Verrucomicrobiota > Lentisphaeria > Victivallales > GWF2-50-93 > GWF2-50-93. Next base: position 45,338 of record CAMCYE010000008.1, read on the forward strand.
CGCCAAGGAAGTGATAAGCAAGGCTCTTACCGCCGCACGTGCCAGGGAAGCTGCGAAAAAAGCCCGCGAACTCGTCCAGAGAAAAGGTGTCATGGACGGTTTCTCGCTTCCGGGAAAACTTTCCGACTGTTCCGAAAAAGACCCGGCAAGATCTGAAATCTACATCGTCGAAGGTGATTCCGCAGGCGGTTCCGCAAAACAGGGGAGAGACAGCAAGTTCCAGGCCGTCCTTCCGATACGGGGAAAACTGATCAACGTGGAAAAGGCAAGACTCGACAAAATTCTCCAGAACAAGGAAATCCAGTCACTGATCGCCGCCGTCGGATGCGGTGTCGGACAAGACGAATTCGATATTGCAAAAGCCCGTTATCACAGGGTTGTGATTATGACTGACGCAGACGTAGACGGTTCACACATCCGCACGCTCATCCTCACATTCATATTCCGCCAGATGAAACCCCTCATCGACGCCGGATATGTGTATATCGCAAAGCCTCCTCTCTTCAAAGTGAGGAAGCGCAAGAAGGAAAGATATATCGACACCGAAGAACAGCTCGACAAATATCTGATTGAACTCGGACTTGAAGAAGCCCAGGTCTTCAGGATTCCCGGGAAGAAAATGGGCTCCGAAGAACTTTCAAAATCAATTGAAATCCTCAATTCAGTCCAGCAGATAGCCGCCGGACTTCAGAGACACGGCATCGACCCTGAAAAGTTCTTCCAGGCGATCCAGAACGGAAAATTCCCGCTTGCGAAGATTATTGTCCGTGAAAACGACGGAACCGCCTCTGAGGCTTATGCCTATTCCGACAAGGAGGAGGCCGACATAATTGATGCCGCAGAAAAGAGGCTTATACACCATAAGGAAGATGAATTTTTCTCGCTCGAACCTGAAATAATTGACGAAGAGGGGAAAGTCATCCAGAGCAAACGCGAACTGCATCCTAATATTGATGTAATAACCATCTATGAATCAAAGGCCTGTGAGGATCTTGCCTCCAGTCTGGCAAAATATGAACTCGACATCCGCACCCTGTATTCCGGGAAGGATCCCATTTTCGAAATCATTGTCGGAGATGACGAAAAGAAAATTGAACTGAATTCGCTAATCCAGCTTTTTGAGGAAATCAAAAAGCTCGGACGCCAGGGTCTCTACATCCAGCGCTACAAGGGTCTCGGTGAAATGAATGCGGAACAGCTGTGGGAAACCACGATGGATCCGAGCCAGCGCAAAATGATAAGGGTGACGATGGAGGACGCTGTCGAAGCCGAACGGATATTCACTCTCCTGATGGGAGACGAAGTTGATCCGCGCAGGGAATATATCGAAAAATATGCGGCAAGTGTGAAAGACCTGGATATCTGAACCGAAAAATCTGAATATCCAATATCCAATCCGCCACGGCGGAAATTTCCAATGCTAAAGTTTTTTGGAAAGTTATCAGTCATCAGTCATCAGTTATTGGTTATTGGTAAGAGGAAATTAAGTTGGAGTTCACAGCCTTGGTCGCCGTAGGCGCTGCCAAAGGCAGGTAAACTTTAGCGTGTCTTTATTCTTTATTGGCTTTTTAGAATCTGAATTCCAATGGAAATTGGAAATTGAGTGCTGTGCCTGGCGTAGCTGCGCGAAGACTGGTCGGATATTGGGTGTTCATAAATTTTGTAATTCCCCAGCATCAGGGATGCACAACGTTAAAACAAGTAACGGTGGGGAATGGTAAGTTTAAAGGAAAATCAAATAATGAAAAATAAAAATAAAGTAAAGGCTCTTGTAATTACCGGATTCGGACTGAACTGCGAAGCTGAAACTTCCGCGGCCTTCCGTGTCTGCGGAGCCACGCCCGAGCAGGTACACCTTAACGATCTTCTCAACGGAAGCCGCAGCCTTGATGAATTCCACATACTCGTTTTCATCGGCGGCTTTTCGTTCGGCGACCACCTAGGCGCAGGAACCATTTTCGCAAACAGGATAAAATTCCGCATGCGCAAACAGCTTGAAAAGTTTGTCGCAGACGGAAAACTCGTAATCGGCATCTGCAACGGGTTCCAGACACTCACCCGCCTAGGACTTGTTCCGGCGCTGGACGGCAAATATTTCACACAGCAGGCCGCCCTCGCCCACAATGACAGCGGAACCTTCCGAGATGACTGGATACACGTTAAGGCAAATCCGAAATGCAATTGCGTTTTCACGAAGGGGATTGACCGTGTTTTCCTGCCGATCCGTCACGGCGAAGGCAAGTTTGCGGCGGATGAAGATGTTCTGAAAAAAATCGAAAAGGAAAACCTTGTCGCGCTCCGTTACTGCGATCCGGACGGGAATGTGAAATGCGGATTTCCGCACAATCCAAACGGCTCCCTCAACAGCATAGCCGGAATATGTGACACGACAGGAAGGATTTTCGGTCTCATGCCCCACCCCGAAGCACATCTTTCTCCTTTCAATTCCCCCTGCTGGACAACGGAAAAGATCGAAGGCAAACTTCCAAAAGAAGGACAAGGCGTAGTATTTTTCAGGAACGCAGTAGATTTTGCGGCGGGAAACCTGATATAGTTAACTGCCACATACAACCTTATTAGCTCCACTCACCAACACCGCATGTTCTCCCTCGATGTTGTGACGGAAATTTTCAGGGATCTCGTCCCAAACATGGAGATCCACGATGAAAGGAATGTTTCTCTCCGCGATTACGTCTTTGAGTTCTGACACGATAGTTTTTTGTTCAGGAGAGGTGAAAACTACGAGATCCAGATCGGAATTAGGGCGAGCAGTCCATTTCAGGCGGGAACCAAAGGCCCATACCGCGACACCGGGGATGAAACGGTGCAAAAAGAGCCAAAAGTAATTTCCTCTGCTCAGTAGTAATGTCATTGGATTTTCTCTGCGTCCTCTGTGATTGGACTTTTAGAAAAAGTAAAAAAAGAGGGTTTACAAAAAGACGGAACGAAGAAGTCAGGACGCCTTTTTTCTTCTGCTGGAAACTCGGAGAACGATGACAAAAAACAGGGGAATGTAGAATATGGCAAGGACGGTTGCGGTAAACATTCCGCCCAAGACTCCGGTGCCGATGGAATTCTGGGCGCCTGAACCTGCACCTGTGCTTATCGCAAGAGGCATCACGCCGAAGATGAAGGCGAAAGATGTCATCAGAATGGGGCGCAGTCTGATACGGCAGGCTTCAATCGTGGCATCTAGGAGATTTGTCCCGTGCCCCATCTTGTCCCTCGCGAATTCCACAATAAGGATTGCGTTTTTCGCAGTAAGGCCGATGGTGGCCAGGAGTCCGACCTGAAGATAGACGTCGTTTGAAAGCCCTCTTGTCCAGGTCGCCAGAACCGCGCCGAAAATTCCGAGCGGCACAACAAGGAGGATGGCAAACGGTATCGCCCAGCTTTCATAAAGGGCTGCAAGGCACAGGAAGACAACCAGCAGTGAAATCCCATACAGGAGCGGAGCTTGGGATCCGGACATCTTTTCCTGGTAGGAAAGTCCCGTCCATTCGAAACCCGTCCCCTGTGGAAGCCTGGAAGCCAGTTTCTCCATTATTTTCATAGATTCCCCCGAACTTTTCCCGGGTGCCGCCTGCCCCATAATTTCCGCCGACGCGAACCCGTTGTATCTTTCAAGACGCGGGGAACCGTAGCCCCAGCTGGTTTTCGCAAAGGAGGTGAACGGCACCATTGTTCCGGTCTTGTTCCGCACAAACCACTTGTCCAGGTCTTCCGGTTTCATCCTGAATTTGGCATCAGCCTGCAGGTAGACCTTTTTGACGCGCCCCTTGTCTATGAAGTCATTGACATATGCGCTTCCGAGGGCTGAAGAGATAGAATCTTGTATCTCGGTTATCGAGACGCCAAGCGCCCCGGCTCTCTCCCAGTCAATATCGACCTTAAACTCCGAAGTGTCATCAAGACCGTTCGGCCTGACCATCATGAGGTTCGGATCCTGCGCCGCCATTCCGAGGAGCTGGTTCCGGGCCGCCATGAGATTCTCATGTCCGATTCCGCCACGATCCTGGAGCATGAAGTCGAAACCGTTCGCGGTGCCGAGTTCGATGACCGCCGGAGGGGGGAATGCAAAAACCAGCGCCTCTTTGTAGGTTGAAAACTCACCCATCGCTCTGCCTGCCACGGCGTTGACCCGGAGATCGGGTCTTTTGCGGAATTTCCAATCCCTCAGTTTTACGAATGCCAGTCCGGCGTTCTGTCCTCTTCCGGCAAAACTGAAACCGGCGACTGCGAAGCAGGATTCCACCGCCTCCTTCTGATCTTCGAGGAAATGCTTCTGCACTTTTTCTACCACTTTGAGGGTCTGCTCCTGTGTCGAGCCAGGAGGAAGCATTACCTGTACGAAGAGAATTCCCTGGTCCTCTTCGGGAAGATAAGCCTTCGGCAGTTTCATAAAGAGATACCCCGTCCCAACCACAATAAGTGCATATATCGCCATGTAGCGGGCGTTCTTTTCTAGGATTTTGCCGACTATGGACAGATATCCGTCTCTGCCTCCGTTGAAAATCCTGTTGAACCAAGAGAAGAACGGCCGCAAGAGGAAGAATCCCTCCTCGGAAACTACGTGTCCCTTCTTTACCGGTTTGAGAATGGTCGCGCATAAGGCGGGCGTAAATATAAGAGCTACTACCACTGAAAGGATCATGCAGGAAATTATCGTTATCGAAAACTGTCTGTATATGACGCCGGTAGAACCGCCGAAGAATGACATTGGTATGAACACTGCCGTTAGCACCATTACGATGCTGATAAGAGCCCCGGTGATCTGCTTCATGGATTTCCTGGTCGCCTCTTCCGGGGAAAGACCCTCCTCGCTCATAAGACGCTCGACATTTTCGATCACGACGATGGCATCGTCAACCAAGAGCCCAATCGTCAGTACCATGGCGAACATAGTGAGAGTGTTGATCGAGTATCCGCACATTTTCAGGACTGCGAACGTGCCAAGAAGGACGACCGGTACGGCAATTGTCGGAATTATGGTTGCGCGGAAATTCTGAAGGAATACGAACATTACCAAGAAGACCAGGATAATTGCCTCAATGAGAGTCTTCAACACCTCCTGTATGGAAATTCTCACAAACGGGGTTGTGTCATAGGGATATACTGTGGACATTCCCTGAGGATAGAATTTTGAGAGTTCGTTAAGTCTATCGGTGACGCCTTTGACCGTGGCGAGGGCATTTGCCCCGACAGACATTTTTACAGCCATCCCGGCTGCCGGTTTGCCATTGAAATTTCCAACCGAGTCATAGTTTTCGCTACCTATCTCGACATTTGCAACATCCTTAAGCCTCACCGCGGATCCGTCGCTGTTCGTCCGAAGGAGGATCTGCCCGAACTGTTCCGGAGTCTGTAGGAGGTTTTGGACATTTATGGTCGCATTCAGACGCTGTCCCCTCACCGAAGGCGTTCCTCCGAGCTGTCCGGCGGACACCTGTACATTGTAAGATCTTACGGATTGCTTGATATCCTCTGGAGTCAGATTGTAACTGTTCAGCTTGTCTGGATCCAGCCATATCCTCATCGCGTACTGGGAGCCGAAGGTCATGACTTCACCGACACCCTGTACCCTGCTGATCTGCTCCTGTATGTTCGCGACGACATAGTCAGTGAGATCATAGCGGTTCATGCTGTCGTTGTCGGAGATGAATCCGACAACCATCAGGAAGTTGGTTGTGGATTTCGTGACCCTTATGCCCTGCTGCTGCACAATTTGCGGGAGCGAAGGCATGGCGAGCTGCACCTTATTTTGGGTCTGGACTTGCGCGGTATCAGGGTCGGTGCCGGCATCGAAAGTCAGAGTCACTGTCGCATATCCGGCGGAATCGCTTGTTGCGGAAATGTAGCAGAGATTGTCCACCCCAATCATCTTCTGTTCTATGACCTGTGTCACGGTGTCCTCGATTGTCTTTGCGGAGGCACCGGGATAGAACACGTCCACGGATATTTCAGGAAGGGCGATCGGCGGATATTGTGAGACAGACAGCGTGAATATCGAGATGATGCCGGCCAGCATCATCATGATGGCTATTACCCATGCGAATATCGGACGGCTTATAAAAAACTGTGGTAACATCGGGATCCTTCAAAAATTTATACTTTAATTGCATGTAAAATCCGAAATCCGAAACTCGAAATCCGAAACAAGCTCGGGAAAAATGAAAATCTCACCTGTCTGCGTTTATGCACAGGCAGAATTCTCAAAACAATGTTTGAAACAAATTATAAATTCAAAGTTTCAAGAATTTAAATATTTAAATTTTAGGCTTTATTGTTTCGAATTTCGATATTCGGATTTCGAGTTTGGTTTCAGGCAACGCTCCCTTTAGTAGGGCTTTAATTTTTCGAGGATTGCGTTTGCGTTGCAGACGGCGTTGTCTGTGCTCCAAACGGTACGACCTTCAACTGAACTCCCGGCCTGATCATTTGCACCCCCTCCATTATGACCCGATCTCCAGGTCTTAGTCCTTCCTTGATCAGCCATTTATCGCCTATTGAGCGGTCAACTGACAGTTTTCTTATTTCCACCTTGTCGGCGGAGTCGGCGATAAACACGGCAGGTTCACCTCGCATATTCCGTGTCATCGCTTGGTGTGGCACGAGGATTGCGTCTTCAATGATTCCCTCCTCTACCATTGCCCGTACATACATTCCGGGAAGGAGCGCGCTTTCAGGATTCGGAAACACGATGCGAAGAGTGTATGAGCCGGTGCTCTGGGCTACTGTAATATCGCTGAATTGCATTGCGCCCTCAAGAGGGTATGGGGAGCCATCCTCATAGGAAAGTTTGACTTTTGCCCCCTTCACATTGTTGCTTTTTACAAGGCCTTCCAACACGCTCCTTTTCAGACGTAGAAAATTTGCGCTGGATTGTGTGACATCTACATAAATAGGATCAAGCTGCTGAATAGTCGAAAGTGGGAAAAGGTGATTGGCTGTCACTAGTGCGCCAACCGTCACATGCGACTTGCCTATGCGTCCTGAAATAGGTGCGACTACCTTCGTGTATTCCAAGTTGATCCGAGCCGTATCAACTGCCGCCTTGCATGCCAGGATATCAGCTTCCCCAGTATTGAATTCGGATGCGGTGTTGTCGCATTCCTGCTGGCTTATCGCCTTGGATTCAATCAGAACCTTGTGTCTTTCGTATTTGTTCTTCAGGGGGGTTATTTTGGCTTCAGCCTTGCTTAGTTCGGCCTTAGTCCTGTCATAAGTCGCCTGATAAAGGGACGGATCTATCTGGTAGAGAGTATCGTCTTTCTCTACTTCAGTTCCCTCTTCGAAGAGCCGTTTCTGCACTATGCCTCCGACTTGAGGCCGGACTTCTGCGACCAGATATGCGGTAGTGCGTCCGGGTAATTCTGTCGTCAGCACAATTTTCTCAGTCTTGACGGTAATTATTGAAACCTCTGGTGGCGGCATGGCAGGAACTGCCCCGCGACGTCCGCATCCGGTCAAAAGCAAGACAGTTGTAACAGCCCCGAAAAAGACAATTGACATTATTTTATTGTTCCACATTTTATCCCTTATAGGTTACATAAATATTTTTTCCAGGAACTGGAAAAAATAAAATTAAATGTTAAGCGTTCAGATCGTAATCACTCAGTTTAGGCTGTCCGGCTCAAAAATACCAACCACAGAGGACCTCAGAGGAATTCACAATTATCATAGGATCCCGATGAATATGTTTTTCTTCTCTCTTCCTCTGAGCCCTCTTTGGTTAGTCCTAGGCAAGACTGAGCTGTTGCTTCAGATCAGGTGTGCCGTCTCACTCCATCCCAGCAGGCTTCGACAGCCTTCTTAATCAGTTCATTGTCAAGCAATAACAGTGAGAAAACATGATCCCTTGTCAATGGAACCAGTGGCCCCAGTCCCAGTGAGAAAAGTATGAGAATAGGCAGATCCTTCAAAACTTTCTGCTTGATTCCCTCCTGAAAAAGCTCCTTGAATACGTCTAGCTCTCCCTGATGATTGTTTAAAATCAGATTTTTTCGAAAAGCGACCCCGTACGGTGAATTATGGTACTGTTCCATATATCTGAATTCCAGAGGATGATTTATCATATATTTTATCAGGGTTGAAATAAGATGAAAAAACCTTTCCTTTACAGACGTATCCTTCGAATAGCTGTCCAGCAAGGTCTTGTAGATCCTATTCTCGACAACCTTGTACATTTCCGATATAAGGACATCCTTGCTTGCGAAATAACGGTAGATTGTCCCCATTCCCACATCGGCTTTTTCGGCGATCATAGCCATTGAAACCCCATGGAACCCATGTTCCGCAATGAGTTCCAGCGCAGCATCAATCACCACATCTGGCTTGTCCGAATCCTTCATAATAAAATTTCCCTAAACGACACAGAATGAATGTTCACTCCTATATTATAGCCCGCCTTTTTCTGAATGCAAATCTCCCATTCGAACGATTTTACCGCATTAAAGTGAGGAGTTTTACAAGAACCCGGCTGACTTTGGAAAGAACTCCCCCCTACTCCAGCACGTCTGACACGGTAATACGCATACCACGAATACACGACTTGCCACTTCGTTTGCTAGGTTCAATGAGGCAATTTAAAACCGTGAAACGGTGGATGTTGTGATTATGCCAAAAGTGTTACATGTTTTTAATACAATCAGTCGTCTCAGGGAGCGGTAATATACTGCGTCTGTCGGAAAACAATCGCTTATAAAATTATTGAGCGAAGCAGAGGTCGCCGAGAAGGTCTATAACTCCAATGCCATTGAGAACAGCACTCTGACTCTTGAAGAAACAGAAAAACTCCTTTTGCCAATAAACTTGGACAGATATATACCCGAGAGAGAAATTTTGAAGCAAAAAATCTCGCACGGGTAGTTTCATATATCGATACAAAAGCCAAAGAGCATGAGCTTGCTCTCGATGTAATTCTACTGCTTCACAAAATGCTCATAGCGAATATCCGGAAAGATGTGGCCGGAAGATTTCCTCTTCGGATACTATGAGGATTCCAATGGGGCGAAAATAGCATCACCGGAAAAAGCTCTCCTCTACTTCTTCTATCTAAGCCCTGCGAAAACAGGGCTTTTCCACACCCTGCCCGAACTTGAAATCTCAAAGGGTTTCAGCATCCGACGTGCAAGAGATATGATTGAAAAAATGCCGGCATCTGGAAGAAAAAGCATACTGAAAAGGAAATTCAACGATATCTTGCCATAAATCCTCCTCTCTCTTCTGTGCAATAAATACGCCTGATACCGATTAAGAAACGAGTGTATTGAAATTGATTAAATTCTATTATTGATTGCATCTTCCGGAAAATAAAGTTATCTTGTGGAAGTTGAAAAGGTGAACATGAAAGAACTGATCCCGATTGAACGCATAGAAAATGAAATCCTGCTTATTAGGGCGCAAAAGGTAATGCTTGCCCATGATCTGACTGAACTTTACGGAGATCCGACAAGACGGCTAAACGAGCAGGTGAAAAGAAACATCGGCAAGTTCCCGAAGGACTTCATGTTTCAGCTTACCGACGAGGAGCTGGAAGATTTGCGGTCGCAATTTGCGACCGCAAAATTAAGCAAAGCTCGAACCAACCCTTATGCCTTCACTGAGCACGGAGCGCTAATGTCCGCGAATGTTTTAAATTCACCTAAATTTCTCCCTGCGGGAAAAATGCGCCTCCGGCGCGTTGAAATGCCGGGAACGCCGACCGTCTGGTCGGCTCTTAAAAACAGCCAAGCAGACGCTTGGCGTTCCCAGGTTGGGACATTCGACAAAAACATTTGTCGATAAAAATCGTAATGGGCTAAAGACAGGATGAATACCCATGGTGAATATAATGAACCCTTTGCCTGAAAATATGCTTCGCGCACTTTGCGGCGACAATCCCGCCATACTCGCGGAAACTGTCTCCGCCCTTTCCCGGAAATTCCCGGATTTGCCGCCTGATGAAATACTGAAACTGGCAACCCCATTAATATGTCCGGATAACATTGATTTCCCCGAACTTGTCCTGCGTCCGGAAACATCTGAATGCCAGATTGGAGACGGAAAAATTGAACTGTCTCCTGCGGAATTCGCAGTTTACTGGCTTATGGCGATCAGACACAGGAACAAGCTTCCTCCTCTTCGGGGAGAAGACGCATTGCTGGAAGAATTCAGGGCTTTCGCAGAATCTACCTCCTCAAACGTGATGCCGGAAATACTAAACAATGACAGATTTAAAAATATTGAAGCGGACGAACTCAGGACAGTTCTGGAAAACATTTCCGGAAAAATTGAAACCTCTGTAGAAATAATGAATGGGATGGTTCATTTTCTCCCAGTGAAAGGAATGGGGATCTACGGAATATCTGTTCCCGCCGCTAAAATATTCTGTCCCAGAAATTATTAGGAGAATAATATTTTTTCACTTGAAATGATTCAATACACTACTATTCTTATATACTATCAAGAGTTTGTTTAACATTAAGGAGATCTGAACATGAAAATCTACAGTGACATTACAAAGGTCGTCGGGAACACTCCGCTTGTGAAGCTCAACAAACTTACAAAAGGTTCACATGCGACAGTCCTGGTGAAGCTTGAATCCATGAATCCTCTCTGGAGTGTTAAAGACCGTATCGGAGTGGCGATGATTGACGCCGCCGAGCGTGACGGGAAACTTAAGCCGGGAGGAACGATTGTCGAACCTACAAGCGGAAACACTGGAATCGCCCTTGCGTTCGTTTCAGCGACACGCGGATATAAACTGATCCTGACCATGCCGGAAACCATGAGCCTTGAACGCCGTAAACTTCTGAAAATCCTCGGCGCGGAACTCGTATTGACACCAGGGGAAAAAGGAATGAAAGGCGCCGTTGACAAGGCGGAGGAAATCCAGAGGAACACTCCCGGTTCATTCCTGCCCCAACAGTTTAACAACCCTGCAAATCCGGAAATCCACAGAAAGACAACCGCCGAGGAAATCTACCGTGACACCGATGGAAAAGTTGATTTTTTCATAGCCGGTGTCGGCACTGGCGGAACTGTCACCGGGGTTTCGGAAGCACTGAAAAACAAGATTCCCGGTTTCAAGGCCATCGCTGTGGAACCTGTCGATTCACCTGTGCTATCCGGAGGGAACCCAGGTTCACACAAAATACAGGGAATCGGTGCAGGTTTTGTTCCGGGTGTTTTCAGGAAAGACCTGATAGATGAAATCATAAAAGTGAAACATGAAGACGCCGGGGAAATCGCACTCCGCCTCGCAAAGGAAGAGGGAATACTTGCCGGAATATCGTCAGGAGCGAACGTGTGGGCTGCACTGCAGGTTGCGAAACGTCCTGAAAACAAAGGAAAGACGATTGTCACCGTCATATGCGATACCGGGGAAAGATACCTTTCAACTTGGCTGTTCCAGAATGTACTCGAGGAAAAGCAGTAAAATCAAATTTCCTTTAAGCGCGTCGGCTCACGCGCTTAAAGGAAATTATTAAAAAGTTGTGCGAAACAAGAAAAATCCATAGGAGTAAGAATGAGATTTGAAACACTTGCGATAAGGGCCGGACAGGATCCGGACAAGGAAACCGGTGCGGTAATCGTACCGATTTACCAGACTTCGACTTTTTTTCAGAAATCCCTGGACAAGTTCGGTCAGTATGAATACTCGCGTTCTGGAAATCCGACACGCACGGCACTCGAAACTGCCATTGCCTCACTTGAAGGCGGAAAATACGGGCTGGCCTATGCGTCCGGCTCTGCGGCGACTGTTGGCGTCCTCCAGCTGCTGAATGCCGGGGACCATATCATCGCAGGACAGGATCTCTATGGTGGAACCTTCCGCCTTCTCGAATCCGTATATAAGAAACAGGGGATAGAAGTCTCCTACGCCAACACCTATGACATTGGCGAGTTCAAAAAGTCTTTCCGGAAAAACACGAAGATGGTCTGGCTTGAGTCTCCCACCAATCCCCTGCTGAAGATTTCGGATATTGCGAAGATCGCAGAAGTGTCGAAGTCTCACAAGGCTCTTTTTGTAGTGGACAACACATTCCTCAGCCCATTTTTCCAGAAACCGCTTTCCCTGGGGGCCGACATAATTGTGCACAGCACCACAAAATATATTGCCGGTCACAGCGACATAATCGGCGGTGCAGTCGTGACTTCTAACGAAGAGGCGTACAAGGCGATGAAATTCTATCAGAATGCAGGTGGCGCTGTTCCGGGAGTTCTCGACTGCTGGCTTACGCTCAGAGGATTAAAAACTCTTGCCATCCGTATGAAAGAGCACGAGGCAAATTCGATTTATCTTGCAAAATGGCTGGAGACTCATCCGAAGATAAAAAAAGTGTTTTATCCCGGACTGGAAAGCCACGAGAATCACGCGCTGGCGAAAAAACAGCAGACCGGTTTCGGCGCGGTCATCAGTATTCTTCTTGACGGAGGATATGACGAGGCGAAAAAATTCTGTGAAAAACTGAAGATTTTCATGCTTGCGGAAAGTCTTGGCGGTGTCGAATCACTTGTATGCTATCCTGTGAAAATGTCCCATGCGGTGCTTAGCGAGGAAGACCGCCGGAAACAGGGAATCACCGCGAACCTCGTCCGCCTTTCCGTCGGCATTGAGAACAAGGAAGACCTCAGGGAAGATATCGAACAGGCGCTCTGACATCTAACTCTCGGCGTAAGTCTTTCCGCACATTTTTAAGCCAAGACGTCTCAGATCCCGAGTCTCATCAAGATCTCGGGACAGACGCTTGGCGTTCCCGGGAACGCTGACCGTCTGGTCGGCTCCATGTATTTCTTGTGCGGAAGGACTTCCTCCGAAAGTATCCAGAGAACATCTGAAAACTAACGTTGGCCTATGGCAAAGGGAAATATCGCGCAGGTGGAAAATAAACATAAAAGGGGCATATTGTCCAGTTGAAGGCAAGGAATCAATCACATCGCCAAATTTAAAATATAATGCATCTATTTTAAAGTTCGGGATCCGGAGGCTGATGATGAAGAAGTCAAATATGAAACACTTGCCATGGTCGATGTCGATTATAATGCCGGTATTGGTTTGCCTGTCCGGGTGCGTGGGGCTCACTACCAAGAGCGAACGGCAGGCGCGAAGCGATTTTGAGACGTTGTCAAAACTGTATCACCCCGACGGACATCAGGCCGCACTCCCCGCACTTGACAGCAATTCTACGCTGGCTACATTACTCACCTATGCCATGCTAAATCAGCCGCGGGTTGAAGCGGCTTACTACGAATACGCCGCCTCAGTGGAAAAGATCACACTGGAACGATCCCTCTCGGATCCGAGATTCACATTCCAGATGGACATTACAAACGTGATCAACTCAGTAATGCCCGGACTGATGATTGATGTTCCCTGGCCGACAAAGCTCAGCACCAAGGCGGATGTCGCCTCGGCCGAGAGCCAGTCGCGGTATTACGCCTTTGAAAGCGCCGTACTGCAGACGGCGTTCAATGTCAAAAACCCTTATTACCAGCTTCACTTTCTCGGGGAACGCGTCCGTATCAACCGCAAGATGCTGGTACTGATGGACGGACTTGAGGAAATCGCCCGTGCACTTGACGAAGCGGGCAAGGTCACGTTACAGGATGTTCTCCGGGCGCAGATCGAACAGGAACGGCTGAAGAATGAAATAGCCAATCTTGAGGATTCGCGAAATCCTCTCATGTCGAAACTGAAAACCGCACTGGGAATGTCTGCCGAACAAGCGGATCCGCCTGTTCCGGCACACTTTGATTCAACCTCGCCGGGCGTGAGTTCCGAACAGCTTCTGGCAACCGCATTGGCGCATAATCCGCAGCTGAAATCCATGGAGGCAGAGGTCCGGGCGGCTGAGGAAGGGATTAATCTCGCGCGGCTGAGCAGGTTTCCGGATTTCACCGTAGGCGTAGAAGGCGATGTGAAGGCCTCTCCGATTATGGTACGGCCGAAACTTGAAATGACACTGCCTGTCTGGCTCGACAAGATTGCCGCGGAGATCGCGGCTTCGCAGGCGAGAAAACTCGCCGCCTCATCTAGATTGTCATCGGAACAAATACTGTTGGCCGTAGGATTTGCCGACGCATCCTACAGGTACCGCGAGGCCAGGCGCAACCTGCAGCTGCTCGACGGAAACCTGGTGTCAAAGGCGCAGATGTCCCTTGATGTCGCACGGGAATCCTATTCCACAGGCCGGATTGATTTCATAAATCTTCTGGAAGCCGAACGCACACTGCTGAAATTCCAATTGGCCGAAGTGGAGGCGCGCATCCAATGTGAATTGACACTTGCCGAACTGTCACTGATAATTGGAATGAAACCGGAAGGCGCGCCGGCCACGGGTGTCAACAATGAAAAAACACCAGCAAAGGAATGAAATCCCCATGAAAAACACACTGACACTTTTTTTCATTTTATCAGCAGCAGCAGCCCTGCTCTCCTCCATGCCGGGATGCGGTAAATCTGATTCATCCAGTTCCGGCGTGAGCGCGTCCGCAGAAGTGAAGAAACAAAAATATCATTGCCCGATGCATCCGACCTACGTCAGCGAGCATCCGGGCGACTGTCCCATCTGCAATATGAAACTGGTTCTCATAAAGGACAGTGGAGAGGCGGTTGCGAAAAACACCACCCCCAGTCCGACCAGAAACATCAAGCAGGGTCAGTTCTATTGTCCGATGCATCTCGACATTGTCAGGGACGCACCCGGAGTCTGCCCGAAATGCAACATGAATCTGGAAGAAAAGAAAACCGATGAACACGCAGGCGTACCGGGACGTGCCGACATCGTCCTCTCGCCGGAAAAGAGATACATGATCGGGATGCAGTTGTCTTCCGTTGAAAAACGGGATCTGTCCTTCACCCTGCGCACCACCGCCAGAGTGGAACACGATGAAACCCTGCTGGCGAGGATATCCCCGCGTTTCAACGGTTGGATACGCTCGCTCAAAGTCAATTTCACCGGCGAACCGGTAGTGAAGGGACAACCACTGTTCACAGCATACAGCCCCGAACTGCTGACTGCCGAAAAGGAGTACATCCTCGCCTTGAATAATTATGATAAGTTAAAAGACAGTCCGGATAAGGAACAGTTTGTATCGGCACAACGGCTCCAGGAATCCTCCAGGAAGAGGCTTGTACTTTGGCAGATAGGCGAAGAGGAGATCCGCAATCTTGAAGAACACCGCACGCCTGCGGACGAAACACTGTTCCGCGCCCCGTTTTCCGGGCATGTTGTGGCAAAAACGGCCGTTGAGGGCAAGTCTTTTATGGCAGGGGAAACCCTGTACGAGATCGCCGATCTCTCCCATATTTGGCTCAGGGCTTCAATCTTCGAATATGAAATGCATCTGGTCACCGTGGGACAGGATGCCACAATTACTTTTCCATATATGGGCAACCAGTCATTCCCCGCAAAAGTCACCTTCATTTATCCGCACATTGACGC
Organism: Victivallis vadensis; assembly: GCA_945883805.1. Taxonomy (GTDB): domain Bacteria; phylum Verrucomicrobiota; class Lentisphaeria; order Victivallales; family GWF2-50-93; genus GWF2-50-93. The sequence goes on from CAMCYE010000008.1 coordinate 60,766, forward strand.
CTTGACGCGGCGCGGTGAATTCAGGCTTGAACTGGACAATCCCAGACATCTGCTCAGGCCGGACATGTGGGCCGATGTCGAGATAAAGGTGGTTCTCGGCGAAAAACTGACAGTTCCGTCGAGCGCAGTCATCGACACCGGCTCCCGCCATGTCGCTTTTGCGGATGTCGCAGACGGGCGCCTGGAGCCGCGCGAACTGAAGATAGGCGCCAAAACGGATGACTACTACGAAGTGCTGGAGGGTGTGAAAGAAGGGGAAAAAGTTGTTACGCGCGCACTGTTCCTCGTGGATTCGGAGAGCCAGTTGAAAGCCGCAATATCTGGCATGGGCGAAGCTAATGAAAATAAGCACTAATTAAACAAAGAAAGAAAAAGAACAGCCCTTACGGGCTTGACTATGAACAATACCTGATTCGTTGGTAGTTAGACGTTACTCGAAAAGGTATAGGAAGAACACCCCTTACGGGGTTAACTACAAACAATAAATGCTGGATTTGATGCGAATTTGTTGGTAGTCAAGCTCGTAAGAGCTGTTCCTGAAAACCTTTTCGAGTGGACTCTAGTTAATGCCACAAGGCATGTTCTTGGATTATCTTATGGAAACAGAATCAAAATTCCCGCATCACAAAGACAGCTTCATCGAGCGTGTCATAGAATGGAGTTGCCGAAACAAGTTCATGGTCTTCATGCTTGTGGGGGCGCTCACCATAGGCGGCATATACTGCATGCGCAACACTCCGCTGGACGCCATTCCCGACCTGACCGATGTGCAGGTCATCGTCTTCACGCAGTGGGAAGGGCGCAGTCCGAACCTGGTTGAAGACCAGATCACTTATCCAATAGTCACAAAACTCATAAGCGCACCAAATGTGCGGGTGGTGCGCGGATATTCCTTCTTCGGTTACTCGTTCGTCTATGTGATTTTCAAGGATGGCACGGACATCTACTGGGCGCGTTCCCGTGTTCTGGAATATATGCAGGGACTTTCCGACAGCCTGCCTCCGTCCGTCACACCTACGCTCGGCCCGGACGCCACAGGTGTCGGATGGGGATTCCAGTATGCACTGATTGACAGGAGCGGGAAACGCGACCTTGCGGATTTGCGCTCGTTCCAGCAATGGCATCTGCGCTATTGGATTCAGAGCGTGGAAGGTGTTGCGGAAGTCGCGACCATCGGCGGATTTGAAAAACAATATCAGGTGGAAATTGATCCGGACAGACTGCTCGCCTACAATATCCCCATTACAAAAGTCGTATCCTCCATCCGCAGTGCGAATAACGATGTCGGGGGGCGCGAACTCGAACGCAACGGCACAACGTACCTTGTCCGTGGAAAGGGCTACATAACGTCACTGGAGGATTTACGGCTGGTTGTGATCGGCACGGATGCGCGGGGCACACCGGTACTTCTCCGCGATGTTGCCCGCAACATCGCATTCGGACCCGAGATGCGGAGGGGCGCAGGCGATTTCAACGGCGAAGGGGAGACAACCGGCGGCATCGTGGTGGTGCGATTCGGACAGAACGTATTGCAGGTGATCGAACGCATCAAGACCCGGCTGGAGGAGATAAAACCGTCGCTGCCGGAAGGCGTCGAAATCGTCACAACCTATGACCGTTCCGACCTGATAAACCGTTCCATCGGAACCTTGACCCGCACCCTCATCGAGGAATCAATCATTGTCGCAATCGTCATCATCATCTTCCTTCTGGACTTTGGCGGTGCGGCACGGGCCATCACCCTGTTGCCTATAGCGGTGACATTGGCATTCATCCCCATGTATTTCATGGACCTGACAACGAACATCATGTCGCTGGCAGGCATCGCCATCTCCATAGGCGTACTATGCGATGAGGCAATATCAATGATCGAGAATGTTCATAAGAAACTGGAGCATGCCCCGCCGGGACTTGACCGCAAGGCGCGTCAGGAAATAATCATAGGCGCCTGTAAACAGCTCGGTAAACCCCTCTTCTTCGCACTGCTTGTAATAACAGTCAGCTTCATGCCGGTGTTCACGCTCGAATCACAGGAAGGACGGCTTTTCAAACCTCTCGCCTTCACAAAAACGTTCGTGATGGCATGGGCGGCTTTCCTCTCAATCACCATCGGCCCTGCTCTTATTGTCCTGATGACTGGAGCCAAAGTCATTCCGGAATACAGGCATCCGATAAGCCGTCTGCTCCACAAAATATATTATCCGTGGGTCAGCATGCTGATGACCCGCCGCATCCTGTCCATCGTCATAGCCATAGTGGCAGTGGCTTCATCTTACCCTATCTACAAGAAACTCGGCTCGGAATTCATGCCTCCGCTCAACGAGGGAACCATCCTCTACATGCCGACTTCCATGCCGACAATGTCGATCACGGAAGCCACTAGGGTATTGCAGATACAGGACCGCATCATCAAACAGTTTCCGGAGGTGCTCACGGTGCACGGCAAAGCGGGCCGTTCCGAGACCGCCACTGATCCCGCGCCGATGGAGATGTTCGAGACGGTCGTGCAATTGAAGCCGGAAAACGAATGGCGTCATGTTCCAAATATGCGCTGGTATTCGGACTGGTCTCCGGAATGGACGCAGAAAATCCTGCGGAAAATATGGCCCGATTCCCGCCCCATGACATGGGATGAATTAATCGCTGAAATGGACGGGGCGCTGCAAATCCCCGGACAGGTCAACGCCTGGACCATGCCGATCAAAGGCCGCATCGACATGCTCACAACCGGAATCCGCACACCTGTCGGCATCAAGATATTCGGACCTGACCTTGAAGAAATCGGCAAACTGGGAGTCCGTCTCGAATCCGTTATGCGGGAGGTTCCCGGCACACGCAGCGTATTCGCCGAACGCACTGGAGGCGGATATTATGTTGACATAATTCCGAAGCGCGCCGAAATCGCCCGTTACGGCCTGAATGTCGAAGATGTCCTCCTGCAGGTGGAAACCTCAATCGGCGGAATGTCCGTCGCCCGCACCGTCGAAGGACGCGAAAGATACACCATCAACGTCCGCTACAGCCGCGAACTCCGCGACGACGTGGAAAAGCTAAAGCGCGTTCTCGTCCCGGTAATGGGCGCCCCTTCAATTCCGCCCGGAACAGAAAGCTCCGGGAAAGGAATGTCGGCAAGCGGTGCAAGACCCGATGCCATCCAGCAGGTGCCGCTTGGACAGCTCGTCGACATCCGCACCACCAGCGGCCCGCCTCTCATCCGCAACGAAAACGGATCACTGACCGGCTGGGTCTACGTGGACATGACCGGCCGCGACATAGGAGGCTACATCAAAGATGCCAAGAAGGCCGTATCGGAAAAAATCGAGAAGGCGGGATTTCTTCCAGCCGGATACCGTCTGGAATGGTCCGGACAATACGAGCATATGCTCCGTGTGGCCGAACGCCTCAAACTGGTGATTCCAATCACGCTTATTCTGATCTTCGTGCTTCTATATATGAACTTCAAAAGTGTCGCTGAAACTTTCATCATACTTCTCTCAATTCCGTTCGCCATGACCGGCAGTATCTGGCTTCTCTGGCTCTTGGACTACAATTTGAGCATTGCCGTCTGGGTTGGAATTATCGCGCTTGCAGGACTCGCCGCGCAGACTGGCACGGTGATGATCATCTACCTCGACGAGGCTTTCCACGCCTACCAGAGAGCCGGACGGATGAAGACGCAGTATGATCTTTTTGAGGCCATAACCTATGGCGCGGTGCAGCGCGTCAGGCCGAAACTCATGGTTGTATCAACGACTATACTGGCGTTGTTGCCTGCATTATGGGCGCATGGTGCGGGAGCAGAGGCGATACAGCGCATCGCCGCACCGATGATCGGCGGCCTGGTCACCAGCACAATCCTCACGCTTGAAATCGTACCTGCAATTTACTCGCTATGGCGCGGCCGGGAGGTCGAATGGGTCAAGGGCCCGAAACCCCCGCACAAGAATTGGGAGGAGATGAGCGCCCAATTCGTGGAATGGGAGAAAAAAGAGCACCAGTCAGAAGAATCCATTCGGTGAAAATACATAATTTAGATGCATCGGATTGTCAGGTCACCTGTAGATTTCTTTTCGATGTCCGACTGCGACCACAAACACGATTAGCAAGTCGTCCTTGATGGAGTAGAGAATCCGACAGTTGCCTTGTCGTAAACGGTACTGCTCAAGACCAGAGAGCTTTTTGGATTGAGGTGGCCGTGGATTGTCGGCCAATGATTCTATTGCCAGTATAATTCTCTGAAGGTCTTTCTTAGGGATTAACTCGAAATCTTTTGGGACGCTTTTCTTGAGCTCGATTCTATATTTTCCCATTTCGTTTTAGCTCCTTTAGAGTGGATTCAAACGAAATAGCAGGTTCATGGGCCCTTTTCTTGAAGATCTCCAAATCTTCCAGATCCTCGCACAGAGCCGTAGATACAGCTTCGTTAACTAATTCAGATACGCTTCGCGAGGTTTCGGCAGATTTCATCCGCAACACGCGGTGAAGAGATATGTCGAAATATACTGTTGTACGTTTAACTGCGACATTCATGTTGCTTCTCCTTTTTCTCGTAACAGTATAGCGTTATAACGTCATAATGTCAAACCATCATCTGAACGAACGATACGCTCTGGCATCCGGCGGAGCAGGATTACCAGAAGCGAACTGGTTAGGAAATTTTTCCTGTATGCTGTAATGCGTAGGAATCAAGAAGATTCCTTATCATTTTCTGATAGGATGTATGGTAGTGGTCCGCCTCATGTTTGAAAAAATCCAGGCTAGTCCTGCTCAAGGAAATAGTTATTTTGACTTTTTCCTCCTTGAATGCAAGCTGTTCCGGATTCGGTAGGAAGTCCTTTACAACGCGGATTTTCCCCATCGGTTCATTTTTGTAATTTATTTTTCTCTTCATAGGTCTTTTTCCCCTTTCTCCAATATCCGGCTCCAAATATTCTGATTGTATTGTTCCTGAAGGTAAATCTGACAGTGATTATTCCGTCATCAACCTTCCCCATACAGTAAAAACGGTTCTCTTCCGAGCTGTGCTTTATGTCCTCTGCAATCACACGCCTTGGATCTGAAAAGGCTCTTTGTGCAAGATAAAAGCTTATGCCGTGCTTTTCACGGTTCAAAGCATCTTTCTCATCATCCCAGTCAAACTGAATCGTTTTCATTTGAGAATATACATTCGGATGTCATTAAAGCAAGATAAATATATGGCTATTTGTATTCCGAACGCCATGGTCTAGCACCGAGTGGAACGAGGTTGCCAGCACCAAAATGGTTCGAAATTTATTTCATGGCTTCAATCAGTTGCATATCACTTTTGATAATATGATTGACTATGGAAGAAATGTCCTTTTTCCTCTTCTTTGCGATTCCATCCACAAAGGCAAAGGATTTATCATCAAGATAAACAGGGATATTCATCTTAATGTTAGGGCGGTAGAACTTGCCTCTTTCAGCTTTTGAAAAGTCATAATTTGATTTCATGTTTTATTCTCCATATTGTTTTATTTCTGATTTGTTTGCTTTCCGTGATGAAAAAATTCGGATAATACATTTCCCTGAATTGATTTCTTTAAAAGTGTGATTGACAACAAGTAACTTTCCAGAAGATGATAGTCCAAATGTAATCCACCTTTCCTCATCTTCACTGTGACTGTCATCAAACAAGGTCAACGCATTCGGATCTCTGAAAATAC
>CAMCYE010000009.1 GCA_945883805.1 Victivallis vadensis
TCATATAAAAACACAGTTCGAAGAAATAAGGCTGCGGATTTTGCAGTCTGCCTTAAAATCCGGACGAAATCCGGCTCAAGTGAAACTCGTTGCCGTAAGCAAGACTTTCCCTGTTGAAGCTGTTATTGAAGCTTATAAGTCGGGACAGAGACTTTTCGGTGAAAACCGTGTTCAGGAAATGGCCCTGAAATTCGGGGCTCTTCCATCCGATATGGAATGGCATCTCATCGGGCATCTCCAGAGCAACAAGGTGGCAAGCGCAGTCAAAATGTCTCACATGATTCATGCGGTTGATTCGGAAGACCTCATTTCCCGCATAAACAGGATTGCGGCAGAATCCGGAAAAAAACAAAAAATCCTTTTGGAGATAAACATATCATGCGAGGACAGCAAATTTGGACTTCGCGATGAAACGGAAATATTCAGATGCGCCGAATGCGCGCTTAACTCTCCTAATGTGGATCTCAAGGGGTTGATGACCATGGCTCAATATGATGCGCCGGAATGCGAACTTCGCAGGATTTTTTCAGGGCTCCGTGAACTCCGCAACAAAATTGAATCGTCCTTTTCCGTAAAACTCCCTGAACTTTCAATGGGCATGAGCGGCGATTATGAAGCCGCAATAGCCGAAGGCGCTACGATAGTCCGCATCGGTACTGCAATCTTCGGGAAGAGGAAGTAGAATTTTTTTGCTGTAAAACCATTCTGATTCTTCGTCTTTGCTGTAGTCGTGTCACTCCGCTGACGCGTGCTGATTCTTCGTCTTTGCTGTAGTCGCGTCACTCCGTTGACGCGTGCTGATTCTTCGCCTTTGCTGTAGCCGCGTCACTCCGCTGACGCGTGTTGATTCTTTGCCTTTGCTGTAGTCGCGTCACTCCGCTGACGCGTCTTATCCTGAAGAGCACGCCAGCGGAGTGGCGTGGCTACAGGGGAATAAAGACAAAAGCGCAAGAAAGGTGCACGCCAGCAGAGTGGCGTGGCTACAGGGGAATAAAGACAAAAGCACAAGAAAAGAGCACGCCAGCGGAGTGGCGTGGCTACAGCGAAATAAAGACAAAAGCACAAGAAAGGTGCACGCCAGCAGAGTGGCGTGGCTACAGGGGAATAAAGACAAAAGCGCAAGAAAGGAGCACGCCAGCGGAGTGGCGTGGCTACAGCGGAATAAAGACAAAAGCACAAGAAAAGAGCACGCCAGCAGAGTGGCGTGGGTACAGCGGGAGAAGGATTTTAAAAACATAAAATGTAAGGGATGCCTGCGTTTCCTTAAATTCTGCCGAAGAATACAATCATCTCAAAATTTGAATTCTTTGTAAATCCACTCTAAATTCCAGCATGATTACAAAAAGTGACAATTCAATCCGTCTGCCTGCGGAATGGGAAACCCAAGACGCCGTCATTCTTGCCTGGCCGCATGCGGACACTCCATGGGCTCCGCACTTGGCAGAGGTCCGCCATATTTATTTTGAAATTATCAGGACAATCCTCAAGTTGGAACCTGTAATACTGGTGACTTCGGACAAGACTCAGTCACAAATCATACGCGGGAATATAACTTCAAAAAAATTATTCCTTTATGAAGTTCCCGGCAACGACACCTGGGCACGCGATTTCGGTCCGATTACAGTTTTCAAGGACGGGAAACCGACACTGCTGGATTTCACCTTCAACGGATGGGGAGAGAAGTATCCGGCACAGAGGGACAATCTGATTTCAGGGAGTCTCCATAAGCTCGGAGCATTCGGCAAAACAAAATTGGAACCGGCGAGTTTTATCCTGGAAGGCGGAAGCATTGAAAGTGACGGAAACGGGACATTGATGGCGACTTCAAAATGCCTACTCAATCCCAACCGTAATAGGGGCCTTTCAAAAAGACAGATTGAGGAGAAGCTGGAGACTTTGCTCGGCGCGAAACGGATACTATGGCTCGAACACGGCTACCTTGAAGGAGATGACACAGATTCCCATATTGACACTCTTGCGAGGTTCGCAAACGAAAACACGATTGTCCATGTCGCCTGCGACAACACAAATGATGTTCATTACAAAGAATTGAAGCTGATGGAGAAGGATCTTAAAGCTTTCCGCACCTCATCGGGAAGGCCGTACAGGCTGATCTCCCTGCCGTGGCCAGATGCGAAATATGATGACGATGGAAACCGGCTGCCTGCGACTTACGCAAATTTCCTGATAATGAACGATGCCGTCCTCGTGCCGACCTATCGGGATAAAAAGGATTCTGCTGCGTTGAAAGCCGTGCAGGACGCTTTTCCGGATCGGAAGATAATCGGTATCAACTGCCTGCCGCTCATCCGTCAGCACGGCTCCCTTCATTGTGTCACAATGCAGATCCCGAAGGGAGTCATTAAGGGTTCGTTTTCATTTTGAGTGGGTAAACACACAAAATATAAAAATAATTGAATATCCAATATCCAACACGGAATGTCCAATATCCAAGGAAATTATCGCAATTTTTCCCTTTAGCCGTATTTATGCTTTTGAATAATATTGAGTTCAACTCGTCTGTTTTTTAAGAAAAAATTAATTTTCTCCGACTATTGAATGAATTTGTCTTTTCTTCCCTTCATCGGTTGGATATTGGATATTCAGTCTTTCTGCCCACTCTCTTTTACAAAAACTTTTGCAATTGCCTCAAGATTTCGGCATATTGCTGATATGCCTTGCCCTAAATGCGTTGAAAGTGCCAGTGCGGATGGCCTCTCGTATCTTCGCCATGAACTTCTCGAAATATACCATGTTATGGATTGAGAGGAGGCGGACGCCGAGGACTTCCCCGACATTCATTAGATGGCGGATATAGGCCCTGCTGAAATTTGCGCAGGCGTAGCAGTCGCACTCCGGGTCAACCGGACCCATGTCCTCGGCGTACCTTCCGGCCTTTACCGGAATTGTGTCGCCGTTGGATATAAAGGCGTTCCCGTGACGTGCGAGACGGGTGGGGATTACGCAGTCAAACATGTCGACACCCCGTGCAATCCCTTCTATCAACTGGTATGGATAGCCCACCCCCATCATATAATGCGCCTTGTCCTCGGGAAGTATGGGCATAACCCAGTCAAGGCATTCGATCATCTGTTCTTCAGATTCTCCGACACTCAGCCCACCGATTGCATAACCGTCAAATCCGATTTTTACGAGATCTTCTGCTGCCTTGATGCGGAGATCCTTGTACACAGACCCCTGGACTATTCCGAATATCTGCTGGGTTTGATCCAACGGCTGTTCACGCGAGATTTGGGCCCATTTTGTTGTCAGTTCCAGCGATTCCAATGCCTTGTCGTAAGTGCAGGGATAAGGCGTGCATTCGTCAAAGGCCATGACTATGTCCGAACCCAGAACCTTCTGGATCGCGATTGATTCGACAGGTCCTAGGAAAAAGCGGGAACCGTCAATATGCGAGGCGAATTCGATTCCGTTAGGCGTGATTTTCCGGAGAGCCGATAAACTGAAAACTTGGAAACCTCCGCTGTCTGTGAGCATGGGCCGCTTCCAGTTGCAGAACTTGTGGAGGCCTCCGGCCTTTTTCATCACTTCCAAACCGGGACGCAGAAATAGATGATAAGTATTTCCCAGTATTATCTCGATGCCCATCTGTTCCAGTTCGAGGGGAGTCATCGTTTTTACGGTCGCGCGTGTTCCAACAGGCATGAAAACCGGAGTTTTGACATCGCCTCGTGAGGTTTTCAGGAGACCGCACCTGGCCTTTGTCTCCGGACATCTTGCTGTAATCTGAAAATTCATAGATTCTCCACCACTAATTCACACTAATTTTACACTAACGAATATTTGCTGTGAGTTTGCTCTTGTAACAAAATCAAATTCACAGCAAGGTTTGTATTTTAACTCTTGTTAGTGCCGATTAGTGGTTAAAATTTCTTATTTTCTCTTCACGAACATATTTATCATAAGTGACTCCGCTTCCGGCGCCTTGCCAAGAGCAGACGCCACTTTCACTGCGAATTCAAATGCCGCGCCAGGTCCTTTTCCGGTGACGATATTTCCGTCTGTCTCTGTCAGGTTTCCAGTGTGGATGCATCCTTTGAGTTCGTTTTTCACCGACGGATGCGACGTGACTGTTTTACCTTCTATGACTCCGGCGGCCTTCAATGCTATGGGGGCGGCGCAGATTGCCGACACGATTCCACCTTTGGCGTTGACCTTTCTGACAAGTGACAGGACGTCTGAACTGTCCCTTAGGTTGGCGGCTCCAGGCATTCCTCCGGGGAGGAATACGGCATCAAACTCGGTTCCACTTAGTTCTGACAGCAGACAGTCTGCTTGGATTTTGATTCCGTGGGAGCCGTTGACAGTTTTTGAAAGGCCGGCAATGACAACCTCGAATTCGAGTCTTCTGAGCACATCTATCGGAACTGCCGCCTCGATTTCCTCGAATCCGTCAGCAAGAATCACCGCGATTTTCTTTTTCATGTTATTTCCCTTCCATAATGCGGAGAAAGTAACTCTTAAGCCATAAATAACAAATTATAAATTCAGAGACTGAATTTATTTATGCCATATTCCACTTCTCCAGGTTCTTCGCGGAACACGCAGGAATGCCTTGAGACCGTTACGGGAAACTAATGTTGGAAAGATTAGGAGTGACATCTTTGCCTGTCCTGCCCAGTGAAATGTGTCAAAATGTCGCCTTGCTTGGGATAGTCAGGAAACTTGGCAAAAAACGTTACAGCTTGATCTGCAATAAGATGTGCTTAATTTTATCTGTTTTGGCATGCGCTCTGCTCCCGTCCCACTCAAGGAACTGGGAAGTAGTCAGGATTAATGAGTCACGTCTTCGCCCTTTGACGGGTTTAAGGCTACGACGGGGCACACAGGGTTCAGAATAAACCTGGATCTGGTAGCGAATTTAGTTCTGGATTCTGTTTTCTCAGTTCCTGCAGTATGTGGGTTTTGCAATTGGTTCAGAGCAAAAGTAACATGGAAAGGAGGTGCAACATGAATGCGGTGGTCAAACATTCCAAGCGTGATCTTGGAAAAGAGGTCCGGTGGAATCCCTTGAAGGATTTTATGGACGTGGACAGGTTCTGGGATGAGTTTAAAGGTCTCGATAAGTTTGACTCGGTATTCTGTCCGAAGATTGGTCTGAAGGAAAGCAAGGGGTCCTTCACGGTGACGATGCAACTTCCGGGTATTGCAAAGGAAGACATCAAGGTCGGGTATGACATGGGTGTTCTGACGGTCAGCGCGGTAAGGAGGGCGGAGAAAGTCAAGGAGGGAGAGAAGTATCACCGTAATGAGCATGAGTATGGCTGTTTCTACAATAGGGTCGCTCTCCCGGGAAGGGTTGACGGATCGAAGATACACGCTGAATACAAGAATGGGATGCTTAATGTCGAACTTCCGAAGTCGAAGGGAAAAGCTGTAACGGAGATCAACGTGAAATGAAAGGGGGTTAGTGATTTGATTTTTGGTCGGGGTAATTTAAAAATTACCTAGGAACAGTTAAAAACAAAAGGAGGGCGGATTTTCCAGTCCGCCTTTTAAGTAATACAGGCGAGGCGTTTACCTGTACGCCTGAGGCGTATAGGCCTTTGGTAGCGCTTTCGGTTTACGCGCCGTGGAGTGCGACTAGGGTCTATGCTACTACGAAGAGGGCGATATGCCCAAAGATGTGCGAGTTCAGAAAACTATTGTGTGATAATGCAGAAGCGTACCTTTCCGCAGAGGTCTTTCTTGAATTCCATCGAAGTGTATTTTTTAGATCTTTTAAAAAGATATTGGATTCCGTTTTCCTGCTCCGGACTTATTTCCAGGATGAGATATCCGCCGTTGAAGAGATTCCGGTGGGCCGTGTCGATCAGTCTCCTGATGAATTTTAACCCGTCTTCCCCGGCGAGAAGGGCCGATGACGGCTCGTATTTGCGGATTTCGCGGGGTAGGGAGAGAAAGTCTTTCCTGTTGATGTAGGGAAGATTGGCGGTGATGACATGAAATTTCCGGCTGACTTCATTCAGTAGATTCCCTTTGCGGAATCTTACGTTTTTGATCTTGTTCATCCGCCTGTTTTTCCGCGCGAATTTCAGAGCCTTGTCGCTTATGTCAATGCCGGTCACCTGGCAGTCCGGTCTTTCCTGTGCAATTGCCAGGGGGATTGCTCCGCTGCCGGTGCCGACATCGCAGACATGAGCGTTTTTCGGGGTAAGTTTCATCGCATGCTCGACAAGAATTTCGGTTTCCGGTCTGGGGATGAGTACGCCGGAGCCCACCTTCAGTGTCAGATTTCGGAAGTATGCCTCCTTGAAAATATATTGGAGCGGTTCGTGGCGCATTCGCCTTGCCGTCAGAAAGTTTATGCGGGAAGTCTGTTTTTTTGTGAGCTCCAAGGCTCTGTTTAAGGGGAGTTCGAGGCGAGGGGTGCCTATGACGTTTGAAACAATGAGTTCAGCTTCGAGGCGCGGATCGGAAGTGACTGCCGATTTCAGTTTAGCTTCAGTCTTGCCGATTGAGCAGGAGAGATTCACTTGGAGGACTCCATCAGGATATCGGTGAATTCACTGGTGGAAACCTCTTCGAGCCTTTTGCCCTTCGCCTGCAGTTTCTCATTCACCTTGATGACGGTCTCGGTCATGCGTTCATGTGTTTCCTCGGAACCGCCTAGGAGGCAGAAATTATCGCCTTTTGTAATCCGGGTATGCCCGTCTTTGCCGTCAAGCCCCATTCCGAGCATCACAGCTTTTTTATCTTTCTTGATTTTTTCCGGTTTTTCCATAGTGTCTTTTATTGATTTAATCCGATGCGATATTTTAGCGGCAGTTGGAGACATCCCCTTTAACACTACATAGCGTGGTGTTGAAGCTCTTCCTTGATTATGCGCCTGAACATCATTTCTGTCGGTTCCTTCTTCGTGTGAATGCTCTCTTTCAGACTATTGTTAATCAACGTCTGGTAATTGCCTCCGCCAATTTCCTCAACCTTTTTTCTGAACCAGTCAATGACATCCTTGTCAATCCTGATGGTTATCCTGACTTTGCGTCTGTCCGAAGAAACAACGGCACCTCTTTTACCCTTGCTGAAATCATAAGTCTTTTTCATAGCATCACCCCTGATAGTCATTTATTTCCGTTTTGGTGGCTTTCCTCGCCGATATCATTCTGATTGACAGTTCACTCCTCCAAGTATATACAACAACAAGAATTCTCCCGAGACAGTCCATTCCTATCGTGACAAATCTTTCTTCTCCCGGTTCGGCATCCTCGATGGTTATAGCTTCTGAATCCTCGAAAACCGAAACAGCGTCTGCGAAAGCCACTCGGTGCTTTTTCAAATTGCCTTGGGCTTTGTCTATGTCCCATTCATAGTTCATATTGATACCGTACATACGTTGTGCATATATTCAAATCTTGGGCGGATTTTAAATGCCTTATTTAAGAGAGGAATTTTTTCAGGAACGCGATGATCTGTTCCGGTTCGTCCTCAAAGAGGTAATGGCCTGCGTTGTAGAGGGGGAGGACTGTCGCATGCGGGTATATCTTCTTCCATTTTTTCAGGAAGGACTCGTTGAAGCACCAGTCCTGCATACCCCATGCGATTGCGATCGGATAATCGCGGAACATCCACAGGCCGTGTTCGATTCCGACCAGGACTTCATAGGACGGCGATTCCGGAAGCATCGGTATGTCCTTCACAAAATTGTATACTGCAATTCTGTTCTCATATGAGTCATACGGGAGCAGGAACCCTTTTTTAACATTGTCCGGAAGTTTTTTTACGGTGGTCATCCTGACTGACGCCCGGCAGAAGATGTTCATGTTTCTGACCATCTTCTCTCCGAGCCACGGTATTTTGCATGCGGCGATTCTCCATGGGATCCTGGTTGCCGAGAATGCCGCCGTGTTGGTGATCATGATTCTTTTGATTCTTTCAGGGTAGCGCACCGCGAACCCCAGTCCGATTGGACCTCCCCAGTCATGAACCAGGAGATTGATGTTCTGAAGATCGAGTGAAAGCAGGAATTCCTCCAGGTTGTCGATGTGCGTCTCAAGCCTGTACTGGAAATTCTGCGGCTTATCGGACATTCCACAGCCGAGGTGGTCCGGCACAATAACCCTGTGCGTCCTGCTGAGTTCGGATATCAGTTTACGGAAAAGAAACGACCATGACGGATTTCCGTGAACCATTACAATCGGTTCGCCCTTGCCCTCGTCGATGTAATGATAATTCGAGTTTTTCAGTTTAAAATAATTGTGCTTGAAGGGATAGATGTCTGTTATGGGTGAAATATCCATGTTACCATTCCACTCCCAGCATTGTGCAGTTGATTCCGCTTCCGATCCCCAGCATCGCGAGTTTCTGTCCGGGCGCCAGTCTTCCATTTTCAACGGCCATTGCGGCGGTTATCGGACACGACACAGATCCGACATTCCCGAGAAAGGGAAGTGTGGGAAAGTCCTTCGATATGTCAATTCCAAGTGTCTGATACATCAGTTTCCTGTGGGCTACTCCCACTTGGTGCGTGCAGAAGCAGTCGGGCGTTTCATTTTTCCAGCCGACCTCCTTTTTGAAAAATTTCCAGGTTTCCGCCGCGACTTCCACTCCTTTCCGCATGAGCTCCTCAGCGTCGGTGCTCATCAGTGTTTCCATGTTGTCGGACATTCCCTTGTCCGCATTTCCCTGGCAGAGTTTGTTGTGAGAGGTCACCGCCAGCGAATATCCGCCAACCAGCTTGTGCTTTGTTGAACTTGTGTCCTTATGTGCCAGCACAACCCCCACCGAGCCCGACCCTATGGTGAGCGATGAGAAATATTTCTTTATGGACTGGCGTGTGAGGGTTTTATCCTCGAGCATGACTTTGATTGTACTTTCGAGCAGTGGACGGCTGTTTTCGCCGGCGACAAGAAGCGCGGCTTTGATCTGTCCAAGCTCAATCATGTTTGCGGCCGTGATCATGCCTGTCAGTATTCCAAGGCATGCATTTGATATGTCGAAGACGAGCGCGTTTTGCGGGAGTCCGAGTTCGCAGTGGACAACTGTGGCCGTTGCGGGTTCGAGGAAATCCCGGCATACCGAACACATTATGAGGCAGCCTATGTCCTTTGCGGGAATTCCGGAATTGGCAAGCGCGTTCCTGCCTGCGAGAATCGCAGCCCTGCTCGGCATGGTTCCTGGCTCCCAGAGACGGCGCTCCCTGATTCCGCTCATCATTTCCAGCCTGCCGTATGGAAGGTGAAGTTTTTCATAAACTGATGTGAGCCTGCCCTCTATTTCCTCCGAGCTTATTGGCACAGGCGCCAATTCATATCCGAAAGCTTCAATATTTACATTTTCATATAACATCGCTCTTATATAACTCCTCCCTGAAAATTTTCAAAGCCTCATCTTCAGGAAAAACACCTTTCATTTTGCCTTTTTTGAAAATCGCAACCATCCCATTTCTGCTTCCGGCCATGCCCAGGTCGGCATCTTTCGCCTCTCCCGGCCCGTTTACCGCGCAGCCCATGACCGCTATTTTCCTGATTTTAATTCTTTTCCCGGACGCTTTTATCTTTTCAATCTCCGACTCTATCTTTTCAACGAGGCCGAAGAGATTTATTTCCGTTCTGCCGCATGTCGGACATGACACGATTTCCGGTTCCGCCCGCCTGAGTCCGGCACTTTCCAGAATCATTATTCCCATTTTTACCTCCTCGACGGGATCGGCTGTCAGGCTGACCCTGATAGTGTCTCCGATTCCTTCAAGAAGAAGTGTTCCTATTCCGATCGAAGATTTGATGGTGCCTCGGAGAAGAGTCCCTGCTTCGGTTATTCCGAGATGCAGGGGATAATCTGCAAGATCCGCAAATTTCCGGTATGCCTTGACCGTTGCCGGAACACTTGAGGCTTTGAGCGAGACTTTTATGTTCTTGAACCCGTATTTCTCAAGAAGCCTGCATTCGTTCATGGCGCTTTCCACGAGCGCATCCGCAAGAGTTTCATCCCTGTCGCCTGATTTAAGGTTCATTTTCCCAATGATGCTTTTGGGAAGGCTTCCGGAATTTGCGCCGACGCGGATCGGAATGTTTTTTTCCCCTGCGGCTTCTGCTATGGATCGTACTTTTTTTGCGTCGCCGATGTTTCCCGGATTAATCCTTATGCCATGGATTCCCGCCTTTATCGCCATGAGTGCAAGCCTGTGGTCGAAATGAATGTCTGCAATTACCGGGATTGGGCTTTCTGCAATAATCACGTTCAGCTTTTCGGCGGCTGTCCTGTCAGGCACGGCAACCCTGACAATCTCACAGCCGGCCTTCCAGAGTTCGTTTATCTGTACTACGGTTGCGCCTGCGTTTCTGGTGTCGGTATTGGTCATGGATTGGACGGTCACCGGTGATCCGCCTCCGACGGACAGTGTTCCAATATGAATTTTTCTGGTTTTCCTATATTTTTTCATGAGGGATAAGATACACGCAAATGTAAATTTTCATAAAAATAATTAATTCATGTATTGTGTTATCGGATTATAAAGGCTAGATTTTGCTTCAATTGAAAGTTTTAAATTAACGCGGAGGAATGATAAAGTGAAAAAAATGCTTGCACTCGCAGTTTCTGCAATGGCTCTCGCCCTTTTAGTGGGATGTGAAGACAAACAGGCCGAGTTACAGCAGAGCCAGAGGTTGGATGCCGTAAGTTCTGAAGTTGTAAAACTCAGGAACGACCTCGAAGAAGTGAAAATCCTGAATCAGCAGCTCAGCGGTAAGATCAATCTTGTGACTGCATGGCTGACAAAGAAAGTTGAAGAAGAAAAAGCCAAGACCGTGGCAAAGGTAGCGACAACTGCTCCTGCCGGAGAAAAAAATGGCGCTGTAAAAACTACAGTTAAACCCGGAACAGCACCAGTCGGCGCAAAGACCGGAACTGCAGCACCTGCAAGCAAAACCGACGCCGCAAAAAAGAAGACAAATCCGTAATTTTCCAGATATGAAGTTTTAAGGGCGGTGGAATTTTCCACCGCCTTTTTTTTTTGGTTGAAGGCTCAATTTAATTAGGCGGCGTTGCCGCAACTTCAGTCGTCGGCACTCTTCCTAACACTCCGATTCTCCGTTTCGCCGATTCATTCCCCAACCGATAACTGGCCACTTGGGCACTCGGTCACTGGTCACTTTAAAATTCCTTAACGTTAAATTAAGGGAACCTTATGCGAGGGAGGCCTGTTCGGATGTTTTTATCGCTTCGAAAAGTTCGGCTGGGGTTTCTGCGTTGAGCAGACGGTCGGAGAGGAATTCACTGTCGAGCATCTGCGCTATGTGCGAAAGCAGGACCTGGTGGATTCGCGGTATGTCCGCAGGCGTGAGAAGGATGAACAGCAGGTTTATGGTTTCATGGGGCGGGTGTGGGGCAGGCGCGGGAATCGGCTCTTTAAGTCGGGCGACTATGACCACCGGACGCGCCAGGCTTTTCAGACGCGCATGCGGAATTGCAAGTTTTCTTCCGACATAACTGCTGATCAGTTTTTCACGCTCGATGACCGAAAGCATGATTGTTTCGGCAGGCATGGGAAGCTCTTTTGGATCGAGACGTTTCAATGCGTTCCTCGCCGCGCTTATAATTGAATCCCCTTCAACGTCCAGCAGTACCCGTTCGACTGTCAGCGTATCGGAAAGATAAACAGGCACCTCCAGCGGGAATTCCTCCTCAATTGCGCCCACTACTTCCTCAAGCAGGTCTTCCATTGTCACAAAACCGGTCCAGACGCCTTTGCTGTTGTAGACAAGTGCGACATGGTTGCCGCGGCGCTGCATTTCAGACAGGAGATGTTCGATAGGTTCCGTTTCTTTTGCCTTGAGGCACTGGCGGGCGAAACTTTTCAGATCAGTTGCCGGTTTTCCTGAGCGCATTGCCAGAAATAAGTCTTTTATATGGACATATCCTATGGGATTTTCCGGATCGTCTCCAATCAGAGGATAACGCGACTGCTTGAATTCAGATATGATTTTGTCGTTCTCTTCCGGGCTGGATCCGGTGCGGAGAAAATGAATGCGTTCCCGTGAACGCATTGAATTCCTGACAGTCAGAACTCCCATGTCGAGCACGTTTTCAATATAGAGTAGGCGGCGGAAGGACATCATGCCGCTGGACTGGGAATTGTCCAGGATTATCCGTATTTCGTCTTCGGAATGTCTCTCGTGCTTATCCCCCTTCGGAACTCTCAAAATATACAGGACAATATCCACTGACCAGTTGAGAGCCCACAGCGGTATGAAAAAGAGGAAGTGAAAGAATTGCAGTGGCAGTGCCGTGTTAAGCGCTGCCTGTTCGATCCTCCTGATTGCAAAAATCTTCGGAACCTGCTCACCAAGCACAATATGCAGGTATGAAATCAGGATATAGGAAAGGGAAATGGCCAATCCGTGCACCATCGCATTGGTATCCCCGTCGCCAATGCCCGCCTTGTACATCAGATACGCTATTATTTCGGCAAATCCGGGTTCTCCTACGAAACCGAGTCCGATGCTTGCCAGAGTTATCCCGACCTGGCAGACGGAAAGATACTGGTCAAGTTTCGTCTGTATGTGCTGCATCATCTTCGCCCGCAGGTCGCCTTTTGCCGCAAGTGCTTCCATCTGGGTGGGACGCGCCTTGACCGCCGCGAATTCTGCAAGCACGAAAAATGCGTTCAGCAACAGAAGCAGAACAGTTAAAAAAAGATATATGATTACTATGGTCATTTGTTCCTTTAGGACAAGTTCATTTCATTTGTGTTCTGGATTTCATGAGTCATAGCTCCTGATAAATTCATGAGGATTCAGAACCTTTATTTTTGAGTGCCTGTAGTCCCTGATGTTCCGCGTGATTATGAAATCCATATTGCTTCTTAATGATGCGTAATATTGTGCGCCATCCTCGAAATCATTGAAACTTGAATTCAGAGAATTTATGAAATCATCCTTTTGTATCGGGATTATGAAAAGAAGCTTAAGAAGTTTCAATATCCCCCTGTCGGCAACATTCTTGCTTTCCGCCTTTTCAATCAGGTAATGGAGGTTTGCTATGACAATGGTTGAAGTATGCCCATTGTATTTTCCGTTTTCAACCCTGGCGAAAAGCTCGGCGGCGGGTTCATGGAAGGGAATTCTTTCAAGCAGAAGGTCAAGAATGACATCGGCATCTATGAATAGGTTCTTCATAGATACTTGTCCTTGAGGCGCAGATATCTGGATTTGTCCATGTCAAGATACCTGTGTTTTTTCAGCAGACCCGAAAGCTCTCCGGTAAGCGGCGCAACTGTTTTCCTGCGCGAAATCTTCCGGTTCGAAAGCGAATCAAGATATTTCTCTACTATTTTTGACAGGCTGATGCGGTTGTTCTTCGAAAAATGCTTTGCCTTGATTATCACTTCCTCGTCCAAGTTCAATGTAAGTTTTGAGTACATGTCCATTCTCCAATTGAAATGTTACGTGATAGTATAATAAATAATTACGTGTAAGTCAAGGGTGCAAGTGTTTTTCATTTCTGGAAAATGGTTTCTATTTTTTCCAGTTTCATTCCGCGGGAACCCTTGAGGAAGATCACGTCGTTCTGTCTTATCTTGGTCTTGACATATTTTGCCGCCTCTTCCGAATCGGGGAAATGCCGGAGCGAAATATCGGGGCCGAATTCTACATGTTCTGCCGCCTTGCTCATTAGCGGCCCTATGGCTATCAACATGCAGTTAGGTATGAGTTCAGAAGCTAATTTAAGTATTTCATTGTGTGCGGCGGGCCCGGCATCCCCCATTTCAAGCATGTCTCCCAGGATTACAAATATCCTAGATTCTTTCGACGCATTGGCGGCCACGGCTTCGGCGAGCCATTCAATGCCCGCCCTCATGCTGTCCGGGTTTGCATTGTAGGCGTCATTGACCCAAGTCACCCCGTCCTTTTTTTGAATGCGCATTCGCATCCCGGGAATTTCAACTCCGTTGTTCAGGGCTTCGGCGGCAAGTTCGGGGGAGATTCCGACAGCATTTGCCGCAAGCACTGCCGCGCCGGCATTGACCGCCTGGTGCTTTCCCGGTAATTGCCATTTTATGGTTTTGCGGAGTCCGCAGTTTTTCCAGTAAAGTTCGAAACTGCTGTTCGCCATGTCGCCACCGAGATATTTAACTGATAAATCCGCATCTGCGGCTTTTTCATTTCCGAAACGCAATGTTTTGAATTTCTCAGTTGCCTTGAATAGTATTTGACTTCCGGGCCCATCCGCAGGAATTACTGCAGTTCCGGATTTGTGCATTTTTGCGAATATCGCAGATTTCTCTTTTGCGACACCGTCCAGACTGCCGAAAAATTCGATATGGGCGTTTCCTATGGAAACGATGATTCCCATGTCGGGTTCGGCCATTCGGCTCAGGACTTCAATTTCACCGGGATGATTTGTCCCCATTTCGATTATCGAATATTTATGGATTTCCGTAAGACTGAGAAGATTCTGGGGTACGCCGACATGATTATTCGTATTGCCCTGGGTTGCATAAACCTTGTCTTTTCCAAAGGCGTAGGTCAATATCGCCTTGAGTATTTCCTTTGTGCTTGTCTTGCCGCTGCTGCCGGTCAGCGCAATTAATTTCAAGTCAAGCTTTTTCCTGTGGTGATGAGCAAGCGCCTGATAGGCTTCGAGGGTGTCTTTTACAATCAGGACCGGCATGTCATCCGGAATTGCAATTTTCTTCATCCGGCTTTTTGAAAGGCAGAAAGCGACCGCACCGTTTGCAATGGCGGTATCAAGATGGTCATGCGCATCGAAGTTTTCGCCTTTAAGCGCGAAGAAAATCGAATTGTGGCAGTCCTTGCGGCTGTCGGTTGAGATGAAATCAATCCTGGTGCCGAGATTGACAGGCCCCGACCATTTTCCGCCGGTGAACTTTTTAAGCTCTTTATAGGTAAATAAAGTTTTTGCCATTGAGTTTTCCTGATTTGTTCTCTTGATTTGTGGAGGGTTTTGCTTGTCAAAACCGTTCTTCATATTTCGGCTCCGACAAGCGTCGCCCTCCATTTTTTTTGGTCAATTACAAATCGTGTCCATCTGATTTTCCGCCCGTTCCGGGCGTGGAGGGTTTTGCTTGTCAAAACCGTTCTTCATATTTCGGCTCCGACAAGCGTCGCCCTCCATTTTTTTTGGTCAATTACAAATCGTGTCCATCTGATTTCCGCCCGTTTCGGGCGTGGAGGGTTTTGCTTGTCAAAACCGTTCTTCATATTTCGGCTCCGACAAGCGTCGCCCTCCAGCAAGCGTCGCCCTCCAGATAATTCAATATCATAATCTTAGTCATACCAATTCAATTTGTTTAACATTCCTTGATAAGGCCATTCTTCCGATTTTTCACACAAATTTCCCCTCACAGGGTTATCCTTTACATATTTCCATTTTTCCTGATATGACTCTCCGCTCCTTAACTGAGTATCCCAGAAGTCGGTCTGCCATATTGGATGCTCTCCCGGACGTGGCCATTTCCTCGAAACATAAGATTTCCATTTTTTAGTCCATTTTCTTAATGAATCTGGAAACAATCCGGACGGTGCGCAGAAAAGATGAACATGATCTGGCATTAGAACATAACGTCCAACAATCCATTCTCTGTCTATAGACCATGCCTCGCAGATGATGCTTTGCATATCTTTATTCGCAAAGATATTTTTGCGATCTTTTGAGCAGACGGTCAAAAATACAATAACAGAACAGTTGAATTTTTCAACAGGCGGACAATGAGCTGGATGAGAACGATTGGGAAGTTGGGTTAAATCTTCCATAATAACAATAACGGCTCCGACAAGCGTCGCCCTCCATTTTTTTTGGTCAATTACAAATCGCGTCCATCTGATTTCCGCCCGTTTCGGGCGTGGAGGGTTTTGCTTGTCAAAACCGTTCTTCTGGATTTCGGCTCCGACAAGCGTCGCCCTCCAGAACACGTCGCCCTCCAGAATGCGTCTCCCTACATCTACTTCAGGAATTTCCTTACTTCCTCGCGGTCGTCGAAAGGATATTTTATCCCATTTATTTCCTGATAGTCCTCGTGTCCTTTTCCTGCGATGAGAACTATGTCTCCGGGTTCAGCTTCATTTATCGCCTGTTTTATGGCCTCGCGCCTGTCGGGCACTACTGCGAAATTCGCAGTTTTAGGAATTCCATATTTTATCTCTTCGATGATTGTCATGGGATTTTCCGTGCGGGGATTGTCGCTTGTTATGATTGTCCTGTCCGCGAAGTTCGCAGAAACTTCGCCCATCCGGGGTCGCTTTGTCCTGTCCCTGTCGCCGCCGCATCCGAACACGCATATGATTCGCTTCTCCTTCAGTTTTGTCAGAGCTTCAAGCACTCTCAGGAGGGCATCGTCGGTATGTGCATAGTCGACAAAAACACTTGCACCGCTGTCGGAGTGGAAAGCTTCAAGTCTGCCTGGTATTTCTATTGGCTGCCCGAGGGCCGACTGTATGATGTCCGGAGAAATCCCAAGGTTATAGGCCAGAAGGGCGACTCCTGAAATATTGTAGGCGTTATGTTCGCCGATCAGCGGAGACGAGATGTTAAAGCAGTAATCCTTCAGTTTAAGCTCAAAGGCCGTTCCGCGTGCGGATATTCCGACTATCTTGATCACTCCGTTGCTGCGGGGGTCTTTCCCGAATGTGACGCAGTTTACATTTTTCAGGTTTCCGGCAAGCTGTTGTCCGTAAGGGTCGTCTATGTTTATCACGGCGGTACCGTCAGAGGTCAGATGATTCTCGAAAAGCCTCTTTTTGGCTTTGAAATAAGAGCTCATGTCCTTATGGTAGTCAAGATGGTCGCCGGTGAGATTTGTAAAAATGGCGGCTGCGAATTTCGCGGTTCCTATGCGGTTCTGGTGAAGGGCATGGCTTGAAGCCTCCATGATGACATGGGAACAGCCGTTCTTCAGCATGTCGGAAAAAATCTTTTGAATTTCAGATGCTTCTGGGGTCGTTCTTTCCGCCGGCATGGAATAACCTGGCCACCCATGGGATACGGTTGTTATCATGCCGCATTTCAGTCCTGCCGCGCTGAGGACGGAATTTAACAGGTAGACACTGCTTGTTTTGCCGTTTGTGCCGGTGACCCCGATGAGTTTCAATTTCTTCGTAGGGAAATCATAATGGCATTCGACTAATCGTGCGTATGCCGGGTACGGATCAGAAACCCTTATATAGTTTATTCCGTCACGGAAAGAGGGAATATCCCTGCTGTGGATAATGGCTTTCGCCCCGGAATCTATCGCTGCCCCGATGAAGTCATGTCCATCTTTCCCGCTGCCTGATATGGCGACAAAAATTGAGGAGAGGGACACGTTTTTAGAATTGTTGGTGACAGAGCTTACTGCAAAATCACCTGATGACCTGGAGGATACGACAAGATCTTCCAATGAGTCGATATATTGTGAAAAATTTTTACGGTCAGAGGTCATCGTCTTCCTCGTCTTCGGGAACTTCATATTCCGGGGCTACATTCAAAAATCTGAGGGTTTTTTTTGCGATGTGGCTGAAAGCCGGAGCCGCTACAAGTCCGCCATAATGTACCGGTTGCGGATTATCTGCGGTGACAAGCAGCACAAATGCGGGTTTGTCCGCCGGGACAAAACCTATGAACGATGCGAATCCCTGACTGTCTGAATACACTCCGTTGATAAGTTTCTGGGCGGTTCCCGTCTTGCCCGCAACTTCATACCCCTTGACTGCGGCTTTTTCCGCCGTGCCCCCTTTTTTGGTCACCAGTTTCAGCATGTCCACTATTTTCCTGTCAGTATCCCTGTTCTTGAAAACACTGCCCGGTTTGGAAAATATTTCCATTTTTATTTCTTCGCCCGTAGCAGGATTCTTCTGGCGGTCGATCAGGCGCAGATCTACGAGTTTTCCCCCGTTTGCCAGGACGCAGTACGCCCTGACCATTTGCAGGGGAGTCACGGTGAAAGTCTGTCCGATCGGATATCTGGATATTGTAAGGCCGTCCCATTTGTCCGGTTTTTTCATGACCCCCACGGCTTCAGGTTTAAGGGGAATGCCGGTTCTTTCTCCAAACCCGAAATTCTTTATGGTTTCATAAACCTTGTCTTTTCCCATCAGCACTCCGATTTTTGCCGTGCCGATATTGCTGGATTTCTGGATGATTTCAGTGACGCTGATGATTTTATGGCCGTGTCCGGCGGCTTCACCGAGGATTTTTCCGCTGAAAAGCCAGCGGCCGTTCTCACAATCTATTTTTGTGTCCGGAGTCACGATTCCCATGTCGAGGGCTGCGGCGACAATTGTTGACTTCATTATGGAGCCTGGTTCAAACGAGTCTTCAGTGATCCTGTTCCTCCAGGATTTCGGATCCATGCTGCTCCTGTCGTTGGGATCAAATGACGGCCGCTGTGCCATTGCCATGATGTTGCCTGTGTATGGATCGACCATTATGGCGTAGGCCGCATCGGGATTGAACTGCTGTACGAGCTTGTCGAGCTCGTCTTCCACGATCATCTGGATGGGTTCCGATATGGTGAGGAATACGTTATTCCCGTCCTGGACAGCTTTCATTTTGTCGTCCTCTCCCGGAAGCCGGCCGCCTTTTCTGCCGCGTTCAATGGTCGAGACAGTTTTGGTGGGGGACATGTTCCTATTGACGACTTTTTCTATGCCACCTTCAGGGACGACCGTATTCCCGTCGACATTTATAAAACCGAGGATGTTTGCGAGAAGTTTATTTTTGGGATAGAATCTCTTTGTCTTATTCTCAAATATCAACCCCTTGTACTTCCGGTTTTTCACTTCTTTCTTGATTTTATCGGCAGTTTCAAGATCGACATTTTTTTTGATTACCACATATCTGATTATTTTGCCGGATCCTTCAACGGTTTTAGTGGAAAGACGTCTGTAGATGTCATCGAAGTTCAGTTTAAGCTCTTTAGAGAAGTAATCGGCTATTTTCATGCATTTTGTATTGTCTCCGACCGCTTCCGGGTCTGCGGCAATGTTCACACACGGTTTGTTTCCGACTAGGAGGTTGCCCTTTATATCGTATATTTCGCCCCGTTTGCCTTCCTGTTTCACGGTGGAGGTGTAGGTTTTTTTCGCCTTGGCGAATAATTCTTCATGCCGTTCAATCTGGATGTTGTACATCCTGAGGATTACCGCTATCAGGGCAAGCAGGAAAAAGATGGAGATGAAAATAATCCTAGCTACAAAATATTTACGCCCCATTTTCTACACCATTTTAATATAGTCTGGTTCCCTGCGAGATTGGCCTCAATATTTTGATGCAGTTCCCTGACTCTTGAGCCCGTTTCCCTGAGTTACCATTATGGGCTTTGGATTTGGGGGTTGTTTTATGGCAGTCTCAATTTTTTTCGCCTTAGTTATGGATTCAAGTTTCCTGATCTGCCCGGGATGCGGATAATGCAGGTCAAGGTTGTACCTTTTAACCTGGGCGAGAATGTTTTTCCCGCTCTGCTGTTCAATCATGATGTTGAGATTCTCGGTTTCCCGTTCGATGTCTCCGACCCTGTTTTCAAAGGAGATGATCTCCTTGTTGAGGGTTTCAGACTGGCTGGTCCACATCACCCTTACGATTGCGGCTATGAAAAGAATACAGAAGGGGATTGCAAATTTAAGCGTTGTCCCAAACAGCTTAAGCCTGCTTTCCTCTGTTGTCCGCCCTTTCCTCTTCCTGACTCCGCTGTAGTTGTAACTGGAGACGCTGATGCTCATTTTTTCTTTCCTTTCATATCTTTTCCGCAACCCTGAGTTTCGACGGAGCCGCCCTGCGGTTCCTGTTTATCTCATCTTCGGTCGCTTCCACTGGTTTTTTTGTTATTATTTTCAAGCTCGCCTTATGTCCGCACATGCAGATCGGAAGTCCGGGCGGACAGAGACAGGAGCTTGCCATTTTTTTAAAATATTGTTTCACTATCCTGTCCTCCAGGGAGTGGAAGCTTATCACCGCGATTCTTCCGCCCTTGGCAAGGAGCCGGACCCCGTCCTCAAGCGCCCTTGTCAATTCCACCAGTTCCTTGTTCACCTCTATCCGCAACGCTTGGAAACAGAGGGACGGGGCAGGGGGGCCCCCTCTTCGCGAAACACCGGGAATGGAATTGCAGAGCTCTGCAAGTTCCGAAGTGTACATCCACGGTGTTTTTCCCCTTCTCGCCACTATCTCCTCCGCCAGTTTTCGGCTTTTGATGATTTCCCCGTATTCACGGAAAATCCTTTCAAGCCCGTCGTACGGGTAAGTATTGAGAATGCGGCAGGCGGTTTCGCGGGACTGTCCGTCCATGCGCATATCCAACGGTCCGTTCAGCCTATAGGAAAACCCCCTTTTGGGATTGTCTATCTGGGGAGATGAAACTCCCAAATCGAGAAGCATGGCGTCAACCGAGTGCCACCCCAGTCCGGCCGCGCACGCCCCCAGATTGCTGAAACTGTCTTTTACAAGATGGATACGCGCTCCAGCAAAGCTTAAAACTTTTTTCGCTGCTGCCAACGCTTCACTGTCGCGGTCAATGCCCAGCAAGACCGCCTCCGCATTTTTTTTCAATATCAAAGAACTGTGCCCGCCGTAACCGACTGTACCGTCTATTACCTTCAGCGGACCCGGTTTCACAATCAGCAGATCCAGAACCTCCTGCTGTAAAACCGCTACATGTTCGAAATTCGCATTTTCAGATGTGACGGTTTCATTCAAATTTTATTTAAGTCCTTTCAGTATGTCCTTAAGGTCATCGGGACGCTCGCCGATTTTCTGAATCACATCGAGAACATCATTCTGATCCGACTTGCCGAACAGATTCCAGTTTTCTTTCGACCATATCTGAATGGTCGTCAGAGAACCTATCATCACCACCTGGTTTTTCAGACCCGCCTGTTCGATGAGTTTCTGCGGTATCTGGATTCTTCCCTGCTTGTCGCATTCGCATTCCTGCCCGCTCGCGCCGAGCCGGGCGAATGCCAATGACGCGGCGGGATCTGCAAAAGAGATTTTTTTGAATTTCATCAATGTTTCCCTGAAAGTGCTGAACGGAATCAACTGGAGGGTGTTGTGTCTCCCGGGAAGAAGGAAGAAGGTCGTCTTTTTCTCTTTTCTCCAGTTGCTCGGAATTGCAACTCGCCTTTGCGGATCGAGGGAATGCTCGAATTCACCGAAGAAAAAATTTTCCTCTTCCTGAATTATGCTTTTAGATGCTTGTTTCACCAAATTTCCCCTTTGTTCACCTATTTTCCCCAAAACAAATTAGAATTAAATAAGGGCATTTCAAGCGGAAAAATTAAAAAAACAAGAAATTTTCAATTTATTTTTTACGGGTGATGGAGGGGAATCGCCTCGAAAGCAGGAGAGAATTTTTGCTTAGGGGCTAATTTGTTGGAGTTTTGCTCCATGTCGGATGGCGTGGCACAACTTTAGTTTGGTCCCCCTTGGAAATCCAATAGTCTTGCTCGGCAACACGTGCAACTGTCAGCGGTTACTTGGAATGCACAACTTAGCGTGCAAAACGGGGTCAGATGATTAACATATAGCGATTTAAATATTGCCTTTATGCAGTATTTCCGCCGCTATTAAACTTTTTTTATTTTATCTGGAAAAAGGTCTTGACAAACTTGTTATTTAATGTTATAATATAAATAACAAAGTAAAGGGTAAATAAACAGAATGTTTGCACATTTACAAAGATCTCCAAAGGTGCATGACCTTGTGGTTAAGTTTCTTACAGATGTAAATGCCGGGATTTACGACCTGGAGAAAAGTCTACCTCCGGTGCGTGCCGTTGCCAAGACCTATGGTGTCAGTATTTTTACTGTGCACAGAGCCTTTGACGAGTTGAAAAAAGCGGGATTAATACGTGCAGAGGGCAAACGGGCAAGCTACGTAAATGGCGATCAACTGGAGACACTGAATCGTGATAATGGTAATGGGACAGGCGGGCGAGTAACAGGCCAGGAAGTTACATTGCTTGTCAGGCAGTATTCCGACCTGCGAAAACTTGGAACTGCGTTGCTTCGAGAAAATTTTTATCAACATTTGAAGAAACTCGCGCCGGAGATAACGACGAGGGAAATCCAGACGGACTTGATTGGAGGGGCATTTCATATGAAGCTTCTCAATATGATGATTTCCGAGGCATACCCCACATCAGGATTACTCACCCAAAGCCGGCTTGATTCATACAGTTCTCTCAATCTGCTGGCTCCATTTCATAACGGGGAACTTGATGATTATTTGAAAGATTTGAAACCTGTTTTCAAAAATATTTGTTCGAGAAATGGAAAACTGTTTCTAGTTCCTAACTCCGTCACTTACTCGTTTGTTCTTTACAATAAAAAAGTTTTTGCGGAAATGGGAGCGGATCCGGCAGACATAAACAGTTGGGGGACTTTTTACGATTTTATGATTCAGTTACGGGAAAGAAAAAAAATCCCCTATCCCATGGCATTGGGGCTAAGCATAGATATGATGTATATGCTGTTGTGTTTCATCTATCAAAGTAGCGACTGCCTTGTATCGGGTAGCGTGGCTCCTCAAATTGATTGGGTCTATCCGAAGATAAAAGTCGGGATGGATTTTTTCCATAAGCTTGTTTTTGCGGGAAAACTTATCAATCCAATTAATTCCGAAATCGACCTTGTCCCGAAGCTGATAAACGGTGTCATACCCATGTGTCTGGATTGCGGGCATACGGCGGAAGCCGTGATGCGTTGCGGGGAAACAGGGCTGATTGGGATAATGCCGTTACCGAGGGGGCCTAATGGAGTAACGATGTCTCTTTCCAATGTTTCTGGATTTTTCATAAACGCCAAGGCTTCGCCACCTGAGAAAAAAGCCGGAGTAAAATACATTTCACATTGGTTGAGGTGGATAAATGGAAAAGAGAGCGTCAGCCTGTTTAAGGAATATAAGAGATCGCACAGCTTATTTTCCTTGCGCGAAAATAAAAGCGCATCTTTCCATCCCGGAGAGGAGATACCGGAAGACTGGTCACGAGCTTTGGCTCGAATAGAAGAAAATGCGGTATTCGAGCACACCGGCAGTGATTGGGAAAAGGAATTAGCCGCAGACGTTTTCAATAAATTATTTGCCGATGGGACAAAAGTGAGTGCCGCAGAGCTGGCACTTTATCTTAATTCTTATATTAACAATTCTAAATTAAGGGAGGAAGAATTATGAGCACAGTTAAACGCCATTCGGAGAGGAACAGGAGTATGGGATTTACATTAATCGAGCTCCTCGTAGTGATATCTATTATCGCAATTCTTGCATCAATGCTTCTTCCGGCCCTTAGTAATGCCAAGTCTGTTGCCAAGGGTGCGGTGTGTATCAATAACCTCAAGCAATTGGGATTAGCGTTCATGGATTATGCGGAAAATAATAATGATTGGATGCCGTTAAATTACTATAATGACCCTCCCTACAATTATGGCGGAAGACCATGGCCCGCCCTTGTTGCTTATTTTTTCGACCCGAAAATTTGTAAGGAAAACGCCTTATTCGCAGGTTACGACAAGGTCAATATGTTGAAATGTCCGGCGGAAGAGCTTCCATATGAGAGTTATACCGGTTTTTCATTTTGCGGTTATCCTAGCGGAGAAAGACTCAGCAGTATTTTAAAACCGAGCAGCCGAGCCCGCGCATGCGATGGAATCGGGACCATTTATCCTGTCTGGGGGGCTAGTTATGACGTTTCAACCAGAGGAAGATATCGCCATCTTAAGGGGATGAACATTTTATTTTTTGATCAACATGTTGAACGTGGCAAATATCCCATGAACAGTTTAGGAGCGCCTTGGCAGTAAGGGCTTTAGTCCATTTTTAAAAAGCTAATTTTAAAATATTAAACAAAATTAAAAAGATGAGGAGAAACGGAAAATGATGAAATTAGTGCTTTGGCTGTTGTCTATCGGGCTGTCAACAGGTGTTTTCGGAGCGGAGGCCTTACGGCTGGATGCGGGACCTGACAGTGTGCCCCCGGTATCCGGCTGGGAAAGGTTAGGAGCTAAACAGATTTATGAACCCGGTCAGAATAAGCTAGGCTGGGAGAAAGTCTGGGGCAATGGCTACGGTGACAGCAAATCCGGCAATGTAACTGAGAGTGCCATTGCTGCGGAACAGCCTGGAACCGATGGAACACTGATTGTAGAGTTGCCCAATGGCGTATACTACGTTACCGTGCAGGTTGGCTGTCCAGTACCCACCGAAGGACGGACCGGACAGTGCGTTGAGATTAATGGAAAGTCAGTTTTGCCTCCACCCGGAGTTGGGGCATGGGGAAAAATGTTCAAGAAGCGCCTGCCTGCAGTTGTTGACAACGGTAAAATGCGTATCCGATTCTTCACCGCCGGCAATGAACCGACCCAGCGCCTATATTTGCTTGCTGTGGAGATCTCTCCGGCAGCCACTCCCGTGGAAGAAGAGCAAATCCGTGCTGAATGGAAACAAGTTGGTTCGCTGGAAACAGGCGAAAAAATCAAGCCTCTGCCAAGGGAGTAAAGATTGAAGTCACTCTTCAACTTCCTTATTATCTTAGTGCTTAACTGGCTTTTCCTGAACTCTTTTGTAACGTCACCAACTCGGTGGCTTAATTAAAGTGGGAAAGAAAAAAGTTGCCGACGTTTCTGAAATATAATCGAATACATAGGAGAATCTACAAGTGAGAAAATTCGGACTGTTTCTGCTATCAATAGGATTGTCAATAACTGTCTTTGGAGCCGACGTTTTACGTCTGGATGCAGGCCTTGATGATGTGCCGTCGGCACAAGGCTGGGAACGGCTAGGCGCGAAACAGATTTATAAACCGGGTCAAAACAAACTGGGATGGGAAAAGGTCTGGGGGTATGGCTATGGTGACAGTAAATCTGGAAACGTGACAGAGAGCGCCATTGGCGCGCAACAGCCCGGAACCGAGGGCGTCCTGATTGTCGAGCTTCCAAACGGAGCATATTATGTCACTGTCCAAGTTGGATGCCCGGTACCCACCGAAGGACGGACCGCGCAGTGCGTTGAAATCAACGAAAAACCAGTTCTTCCTCCACCCGGTGTTGGGGCTTGGGGAAAAGCGGTCAAACGCCTTTTGCCGGCAGTCGTTGATAATGGAAAAATGCGAATCAGGTTCTTCACCGCCGGAACTGAACCGACCCACCGGCTGAATTTGCTTGCCCTAGAGATATCTCCGGCCTCCACCCCGTCCGAGGAAGAGCAGATCCGCGTTGAATGGAAGAAAGTCGCTTCTCTGAAAACAGGAGAGCAGCCTACGGTCATGCTCGGCGGCAAGGAACGGAAGATCGTGAATATTGTCGCTCCCGGAGACCTGACAAAAACAACGGCTGCGTCCGATGCTGCCGGATACTGTTTTTTTGTCAAGCCGGATTCCGGGGAGATTCTGGCAAATACCATACCTGACGATACCGATGTCATCAGACAGATAAGTTCTTTTGCGGCGCCGGGTGAGGAACAGCCGTTCATTATCGGTGTTCATGCTCTTCGCGCGATTGGTGGTGTCACGGTCAGTGTCACAGATTTTAAGGATAAGGAAGGGAATACGCTGAAAGCCGACTGTTTTGATCTTCGCACCATTACCAGCCTTTATCGCACGACAACCGACCGACCCACTTATGCGCGTCTGACCGGAGAGCTGCTGGAACGGAATTTTCCTTTTGACTTACAGACAGGGAAGACACAGGGTCTGTACATCCTGGCTCAAGTGCCTACAGACCAGAAACCTGGACTCTACCGCGGAAATCTGCAGATAAAGCCACAGAGTGGTGGAATGCCCGGCGCACTTGCCATGAACCTGCGGATTCTTCCTATAAAACTTGCTTCACCCAAACCGGAACGCGACTGGATGCTGTGCCTTGACAGCCCTTGGGCTGAAATGAATGATGCCGCCATTGAAAAGGAAATAGTTGATTTTGCAAGACATGGTATTACCGGAATCATGATAGGCGTACCTCCGATATATGCCGGTGCATTTGTGGAAACTCCGCAAGGGGAAATCACCGGAATCAAATGGAGCAGTCGCCTGGAGAAAAATCTGCGTTACGCCGTCAAAAATGGCATTGACAGAACACTGACGCTTGGGTCCACCCCTCAATTGATGTGGGAATTGAATGCATGGGGATTGGATGCCAAGGGAAGGGCATCCGCAGAAGTGCGAGAGGACGCGGGACGTAAGTATTTTCACTTGAATCATCCAGATGCATCAAGCAGCAGCCGCTTGAACATGGCTGGATTTTATGCAATTCCGGCTGACCGCGATATGGTGTTACGGGTTGACTATACCAAGACCGGTGGCGGAAAGGCAAGATTCAACATGTCTTTCAACGACTATAGGCGAACCAAGACACAAGACCCAGTTGGTTTGGACATTCCATCAACAGACGGCAAGCCGGGGCAGGCTGAAATCCGATTCAAGACTTTGGAAAAAACAAGCCAGTATGTTGCAGATTTTTCTTTTGCTGCCGGAGTTACGGGTGAATTTGTCCTTGATGCAATCCACCTGTCTCCTGCGGATAATCTGGAATTCAATTACATGGTCAATCCTTATTGGGTGCGGAGGATGAACCATGAATTCAATGCTGACAAAGCCTGGCCGGAGGATTTCATCAAAAACTACCAGCAGTATATCGGGGCGTTAAGCAAGGCTGCATCTACACTTGGCTTTCGAGAGTTCTTCATTGTAGGAACCGATGAGGCCGGAGCCAATCCTGCGCGTGAATATCGCGAAATCCATGAATTAAAGTATTCAAAGATGGCAGGGATGAAAAACTTCTGCAATCTCTCTATACCTTTGGCGCTCAAGATTCCCGAATTGGTGGATGCCCCATGCTTCTATGCCGATCTGTTTGGATCGGAAGAAAACGAGAGGGCGGCAGTCAAGAAATTCAGGGACCTCGGGAAAAAAGTCTATCATGTCACCGCCGGCACTTATGCCGGACAGAATTTCCATATGTCGACCAATCGCTACAACGTCGGATATTATTATTGGAAATCCAGTGTCCAGGGAACTTGGATTTGGACTTACCAGCGCTGGGGCGGTAGCCCATACGACGATTTTGACGGCGATGTCAAGGATTATTGCCTGGTTTATCCGCCACGTCAGTCAGGTGGGGAGCCAATCCCTTCGATCGCCTGGGAAGGCATTCGTGAGGGAAGACGGGACTTCAATTATCTGACGACGCTTGAACAGGAAATTGCTGCGGTTGCGCTCCGCAATCCAGCGATGGCGGAATGCGGGCAATACACTCTTGATTTTATCCGCAACTCAATTCCATGGTATGATGCGTTCGATCCGAAACGCAACAATGATTTCTTCTTGAACGATCTCCGCTATCTGGCGGCATGGAGCATCATGGAAATGCAGAAGACATCTGTTGCCGCAAAGCAGTCTCTGCCGGACAAGGTTGAATGGTCAATTAAAGCATCCGACCGGAAGAAGGGCATGATATCCGCTCCGCCTGTGCAATTGGTGCCGGGATCAGCTAAAGGCAATGGGTTCTCCCTTGACGGCGAATTGAACGACAAATTTTGGAATGAATCCCTTAAATTGTGCGAATTCCGCAATTATATGAACCCGGAAATTACTTCGACCGACAAAACCGAACTGTATATGCGCCAGGATACTGAAAACCTATATCTCGGATGGCGTTGCTACGGTGATATGAGTAAACTGAAAAGCGAAATTCGGAATGATGAAAATGCCGTTTTCGGCGATGATAGCGTAGAGTTCTTCTTCAACCCTGGGAATCCTGAAAGCGGCCCTTATTATCAATTCTGCATGAATGCGGCCGGAAGCAAGGGTGAACTGGAATGTGTCGGCGGCCGGGTAAGTTCAATTTTCGCGGTCAATTACGGAGAGCATAAGAGGGATTTGAAATGGAAATGTGATTGGCAGGGAAAAACCAGTATTCACGCAGACCGCTGGGAGGCGGAGATTGTTCTGCCATTGGCGCAATTGAAACCTAAAGGGGATATATGGTCTTTCCTGGCCGGACGGAATAATCGCTCGCGCGGTGAAACAGTCTCAATACCATCCGTTGGAATGTTTGACCAGCCTGAAAAGTACCTGCCCCTAGCCCTTTCCCTGAGGCATGACGGCAAGGGCGCAGTTCAGAAGTGGCCGTTTACCTCATGCCTGAGCGGGATCTACAAAACAGCGATGTCCGATCTTGGAAGCGAGGGAACGGTTGCCGTTGCGGTTAAAGGCAAGGATGGAACTCTTCGAAACTCGAAGTCTCAGATCAGCGCCGGGCAGGCCACAATAAGTTACGATTTGCGGACGGACGACAACCTCTGGGCGATGACCGTGGCGGATGCGAAAGGCGCTGTTCAGTTGAATTATCAATTACCTGTTAAAGTGCCGGGAATATTGAAAATTAGTGCAAAGAAACAGATTTTCTTTGATGCGCGGTCAACAGCCGCCATTTTCCTGGACATAGCACTCGACCAGGGAAGTCGCAAAGGAACGCAGTTGGAATTCCTCCTGTATTCCGGTAAATCAATAGTGCATCGTGAAAGCCTGGACTCCGCTGCTGATTCCTGGGATTTGTCTTTGCCTCTGACCGGATTCGGGAGCGGGTTCTACACAATAGAGGCGCGTTTTCTTGAAAACGGGAAGGAACTGGCAAAGACTTCGTTGCCGATCATCATAGTGCCGAATTACGCAAGTGCGGAGTAACGGACAGAGTAAAAGAAACTGGGAAAGCTTAGACTTTTTCGAGTGGAATAACAAATGAGCAAGAAAATTATCAAGGTTGGGATAGTAGGCGCAGGAGCCAGAGGAATTGGCTGTTTTGGGAAATTGTTAGATGGAACTGCTGGCGTTGAAATAACATGCCTGTGTGACAATAATCCCGTGAGAATGGAACATGGCAGAAAAAGGCTTAAAGGGGAGCAGAGGTTATACGCGAAGCCCGAAGAGATGTTCGAGAAGGAAGAGCTTGATGCGGCAGTTATTACAAGTCCCGATTTCCTTCATGAGGAACATGCCATTACTGCTCTGAAAAGCGGTGTCAATGTGCTGATAGACAAGCCTCTTGCTACGACAGTCAAAGGCTGCAAAAATATAATTAGAACTGCCGAAAAGGCTAAAAAAGCGGCAATGATAGGATTCAACCTCCGACATGATCCGACCCTTAAAAGACTTAAGAAAATAATTGATGACGGCACTCTGGGGAAGGTCTTCCTTATAGAAAACAGGGAGTTTTATGACGGCGGGAAAACGTATATGAGCCGTTGGAACCGCAAAAGGGAATGGTCGGGCGGACTCTGGATACACAAGGGAAGCCATGATTTTGATGTGTTCCAGTGGCTGCTCGGTTTCCCGAAACCCGTCAAGGTGAGTGCTGTGGCCGGATTAAACGTCCTCAACCCGCAGCATATACCTTTCGAAGTGAAAAAAGGAAAACCGGTCGGACCCACATGCCATGAATGCTCGTACCAGAAATCCTGCCCGGATGTCGCCATTTACGATGCGGAAAAATTTCCAGAATGGAACGATGAGGCCAGAAAATGTGATGATTATTCCAGGGATCTCTGCATGTACACGTCAGACAAAGATGTCCATGACAACGGCATCACGATCGTAGATTACGACAGCGGTGCGCGCGCCAGCCACCTTGAATGCTTTGTCACCTCGCTGACCGACCGTCTGTACACGGTTGTCGGCGACAAGGGACAGGCTGAGGTAAGTCTTCATGACAGGACAATAACCGTGCGTCCGCGATGGAGTGGTGATGTGGTGACCTATAAAATAGCGGAGGTGAAGGGCGGACACGGCGGAGCTGATACGGGGCT
Source organism: Victivallis vadensis (assembly GCA_945883805.1). GTDB lineage: Bacteria > Verrucomicrobiota > Lentisphaeria > Victivallales > GWF2-50-93 > GWF2-50-93. The sequence goes on from CAMCYE010000009.1 coordinate 29,746, forward strand.
TGTTTATTCCTTCCTTGAGTTTATCAGGGGAAATGGCACAACCTCTTCCACGGCTGAGCATGGCATGTGGGCAACCGCTGTAGGAGAAGCCGCAGAAATCGCCTGTCGTGAAGGTAAAACTGTCTTTGTCAACGAACTGATGAAGGCGGCTTGTTCATCTTAGGGGGAGGACCATAATGACTGACTTACGTTTTGAACTGCCCGAGATCAACACTTGGCGGCTGTTCAATAAAGGCATATCGCAGCAAAGGATTGTCGAGATGGTTGAGGCATGGGAATGCCGGGGATATCGTTTTGGCTGTGTCTGCATCGACGACGGGTGGACGCTGGACGGGAAGCTCGGTGAATGGGAACCGGATCTTAGGCGTTTTCCCGATTTAGCCGGACTGGTTGAATGGATTCACCGCAAAGGTTACGCAGTGCGACTCTGGGTGGCACCAGTGCAATGCCATCCGGGAACCCGCATTTTCGAGCGAGCCTTCCCAGATCATTTATTGAAGAACGCTGACGGAGATACCGCCTTTTACACTGGACTCGGCACCTTTCGAATCGACACGCGGACAGCAATGGGGCAAGAACACGTTCGGGAGGTGTTGCAGCGGTTGATCCGGGATTACGGGGTGGACGCCTTCAAAGTGGACTTTCCCCCATTTTATCACCCGGCTGACAAGTTTTACCAGGAGCATCGCTTTTCCTTTCCCGAGCATGATGCGCAGACGATGGTGCCTAACTTCTACAGGCTTGTGCGAGAGAGCATTGACGCGGTGAATCCGCGCGTGCGTGTGGAGTGTGCCCGGGATTTACCGGGATGCCAGCCATATATCAACGATACCATATGCGGAGACTTGGTCGGACACGAGCGCACCTGGTCCATGCTGGTCGAAGTCGCCGAGCGGCTCCGCAACTACACACAGGGGAAGGAAATAGTGCCATGGCTCGAAATGGCATGGGGTGAAGGGTCGGATGCGCCGACACCGAAGGTTGAGTGGTATGCCGGTATGTTGGAATGGATCGCCGCCAGCATCAACTTGGAACTCAAACTAGAGCACAGTTTCCAGCCTTTCGAATATCCCAACGTCGAGCAGATTCGCTGCCTGACCAACCTCTACGGGCCACGAAATAGGCAGTATAAAGTCCTATGCGCCGGACGAAAAACGGTCAATGTGCGCGATCTGCTCGCAGCTAGGGTGGATGTCAACGCCAATACCCGTTTTCTCATCGCGCCAGAGGAAACGATGACAGTCACGCTGCATACTGCGGAACTTGGCACAAATGCACTGGCTTGGCATGCTCGTAACGTGTTCACTAATATGCCGGTCGACATGCGTGCCCGAAATGAATTCTGGGGTGGAACCATCGAGTGGTGCCAGTCTAGTTTTGAGGCGCAGGGACGAGAAGTCTACGAAATATGGCATGAAGGCGAACCGGATCAGTATTTCATGGAGTTGTACAAGCGTAATAAAAAGTGAGCCTATTTGAAAAGATACTTTAAATATGGTTCAAGATAAACACACACAAAAAGAAAACATAAAATGAAAAGAAAAATCAAGCTCGGATTTATCGGCACAGGAGATATGGCGGTAACGCATACTCGCGATCTTATGCAGTTTGCGGAGGATTGTGAAATCACGGCAATCTCCGATACAAACAATGAGAGAATGGATTCGTATAATCAGATGTTCAGGATTTCGCCCACAAAGCATGCTGACTACAAAGACCTTTTATCAGATAAGGATATTGATGCTGTCATAATATGTTCTCCCAATTATCTCCACATGGAACACGCCTGCGCTGCGTTCGCAGCCGGCAAGCATGTTCTGCTGCAGAAGCCGATGGCCCTGACCCCGTGTGAATGCGACAAGATTATTGAGGCGTCTGAAAAGGCCGGAAAGGTTTTGCAGGTCGGACTTGTCTACAGGTATTCAAAACTGTTCAGGACAATGAAGGAAATTATAAGATCTGGCCGGATTGGAGAACCTCTGATGTCCTGGTGCCATGAATTCCGTGTTCCGTTCCCTATAGGAAGGGAACGGGAATGGCGCTATAACCAGGGCTTGTCTGGCGGCAGTCTTGTTGAAAAAGACTGTCACCACTTCGATTTGTTCCAATGGATGCTTGGTGCGCTTCCGGTAGCGGTTCATGCATTTGGGGGACAGATTATTGTAAAGGATGAGGGTGTAATAAAGCCTGGAGTCCCTGGAGAGCCTTACACTTTCGCCAAGGACAGCATCAATGATATAATAGATCACGCATGGGTCAATATTGAATTCGAGAGAGGGAAAACGGCGAATTTAGGGCTGTGCCTGTTCACTGCCGATAGGAATCTCCCTCTGGGAGTCATAGGAGAGAAAGGCTGGATAGAGGCGGATGTCCAGCAAAACAGACTTCGCATTTTTGATGGTCGCGCCGGCCATATTGAGGAGGTGCAGCCTAATAAACTGTCCCATGAGCTGGCAGACGGACTACGGGATTTTGGCCACTCGGGAGGTGCGCTTGAGGTATTCGAGTTTTTAAACTGCGCGAGGGACAACCGGAAAGCTTTTTGTGATGGAAAAATCGGCAAGGAAAGCCTGTATGCCGCCTTGGCGGCGGAGCTGAGCATCAAAGAGAAAAGAGTGGTGCAAGTCAGCGAACTGATCTCCATTTGATGTTTAATTTAGGAAATAAGAAAACCATGAAAATCAACAAAAATATCAAAACCTCCGCATTAAATAGCTTTGAGACAGGCGTGAGAAGTGAGGGAAAATTTGTATCTTCCGATGATAATATGAGGATAGGCCTCAAAGTGGTCATCGGCGCAGACGCTTTTGGAGACAATGTCAGGGCAGAACTGAGTGTGGATAACAATAAAACCGATGTGACAGAAATAATAGTCTATCGCAAAAAGTTTTCGGAAATACGGGATTTTTTAGGCGTGGGCGAAGTCTCCATGATGGTGAACTCAAATAATAATGACGACTGTGGTTTGAGGCGCTTGGACGCGAAAGGCAATTCGCTTGAGACCAAAACCGATGAACACAGCAGCGAATGGTGGGTGCTGCTGGGGATGCCTCAAAATAACCGATACGTATTCTTCGGTTTCCAATCCCCTGTACAACACCGGACATTTCTTCGCGTGAGGGACGGGTATTTCGAATGCGGATGCCTGATTCAACGAGTGTTTTCAGAGAATGACACCTTCATATCCGACACTCTGGCGATCAAAGAAGGTGATGCACCTCATGAGATGCTTGAAGCTTTCGGAGATTTCTGCGCCGGAATCACACCGTGCCGGGTAAACCGCGAAAGAGAGGCCGGATGGAATTCATGGGATTATTATTTCAGGATGTTCGAGGAAAATGATCTGAGGGAGAATATCAAGGCGATCAAAGATCTCACGTTGAAAACTGGCATCGCGGTGAAGACTGTCGTAATTGATGACGGATGGTTCACCGATTTCGGCGATTGGCGTGCAAATGGACGTTTCCCAAGCGGTGCGGAGGGAATCGCCCGGATTATCAAAGACTCCGGATTTACTCCCGGAATATGGCTGGCCCCTTTTCATGTTCATTATTATACCAAGGCGCTTTTGCGGACTCCGGAGATATGTGCGTTGTGTGAGGATGAGAAAACACAAATGGAGGAATGGGCGTTCGGCCCGTTGAGATTTATCGATCCCACTCGCGCTGAAGGAGAGAAATTCCTGACGGAAACATTTGGATGCCTGAAGCGCGCAGGGTTCTCCTATTTTAAAGTGGATTTTTTACATTATCTGATATGTTTCGGAAAAAACAAAAGATTCTGCCAAAATGACTTGGGCAGAATGGAAATACTTCGACGCGGATTGAAAATCATTCGCGCCGCGATCGGCGAGGATTCATATCTTCTGACCTGCGGATGTCCGCCGGAAGCCGCCCTCGGGATTGCTGACGCGAACCGCATAGGAGGAGATGTCAGCACGTACAGCTCAACAACACTGGTCAATTCCCGGTTTCTCGCCACAAGATATTGGATGAACAACCGCTTATGCACATCCGACCCTGATTTCCTTATCGCACGTTGCGATGCGACTGCAAATGACCCCCACCATAACCCATTGCACTTATGTCCTAAAAAAGGATCTCCTCGCTCCGGCGAGCCGTGGAAAGATGCGAAGGATCCGCTTATTTGGGCAACACTGGTTGGTATGAGCGGCGGAGATCTTGTCCTGGCGGATCATCTGGGGAAATTGAATAAAAAAGGTTTTGAAATTATCAGGACGGCAATTGAAAATTTCTCTCCGGACGCAGCTAGGCCACTTGACTTTATGGAAAATCGTCATCCCGAAATATGGTTTAGAGAGGGGGTTAAACCTGCGCTGGCGGTCATAAACTGGTCAAACACTAACCGGAAAATCCATTTGCCGGTCAAAAGATTCCCATCCTTAAAACAGTTCACCGATATCGCTGATATCTGGCAAGGAATAAGAATATCAGCGGATAAAGGGGGTTTGACGGCCGATATGCCACCGTTGAGCGTTGCCTGGTTTGTAAAATAAAACTTCAAAAAAATAAGGGAAACACCAATCTCAAAACCATAAAAGATTTGGAGTTTTTCCAGTTGGTTTAATTAACAGTAGATCACAGGAGCTTTGATATGAGGAAAATTCGTTATGCCCAGGTCGGCCTCGGAGGTCGCCATGAAATGTTTCGCAATGCAGTTACTGACGGTTACAGAAGAAATTGCGAAATGGTAGCATTATGCGATATCAATGAGGGCAGACTGAATCTGGCAATTGGCAAGGTGGAGAAGTCCTCAGGTGTAAAAATACCCGGATATGCGGCGAAAGATTTCGACAAGATGGTAAAGGAGACAAAACCTGACTGTGTGATTGTCACAACAGTTGACAGGTTCCACGACGAATATATCTGCCGTTCCATGGAACTCGGATGTGATGTGATAACTGAAAAACCTATGACTACCGACGAGAAAAAATGCCAGCGCATCCTGGATACCGTTCAAAGGACCGGCAGAAAAGTGAGGGTGACATTCAACTACCGTTATTCGCCGGTACGCATGCAGGTGAAGGAACTGCTACAGGAAGGAGTGATCGGGCGGATTCTCTCGGTGGAATTCAAGTGGATGTTGGACACCTCCCATGGTGCCGATTATTTCCGCCGCTGGCACCGCTGCAAAGTGAACAGCGGAGGCCTGATGGTGCATAAGGCCTCCCACCATTTTGACTTGGTCAACTGGTGGATCAATAGCGTCCCGACTCGCGTGGGAGCCGTCGGTGCGCGGAGATTCTATACGTCGGCCCAGGCGAACCGGTACGGCCTTACACGACGCGCCGAGAGGTGTCTCGAATGCCCGGAGACGCAGAAATGCCCGTTTTTCATGGATTTGAAGAGGAATGCGAGCCTGAAGGAAATTTACCTGGACAACGAACAATATGACGGATACCACCGGGACCGGTGTGTCTTTAGCGATGAGATTGACATCGAGGACTCGATGAACCTCAGCGTGGAATACCGGAACGGCGTGGTTATGTCCTATGCACTTAACGCATTTTCCCCTTGGGAGGGTTATCATATCGTTTTCAATGGAACTAAAGGACGACTGGAACATGTCTGCAGGGAATCCTCATATGTCAATGGAGATGGAACCGTGCCTGGACAGTTTCTGGAAGACAACACCATCATTAACGTAATGCCCCACTTCACCAGCGGATATTTTGTAAAACCGCAGATCTCGGCTGGCGGGCATGGCGGCGGAGACCGAGTTTTGCTGGACGATCTTTTCTCCCTTGCCCCACTTCCGGATCCGCTCAAGCGCTGCGCCGATCATCGGGGCGGGGCTTATGCCATCCTGACCGGTATTGCCGCAAACATTTCGATGAAGAAAAAGCACATGGTGGAGATCGATAAGTTGGTCAGTGGCCTGACAATGCCAGACTATCCTGATGAAAGGAACTGTGACCTTCCGATCCGTCTTCCGGAATTCATCAACGAATACCAAGTTAGCAACCTAGTGCCGAAACACGGGAACATTCAGGCGGCACAACTGCCTGTTCCCGGTCTCAAATTCACACCAATGAAAGTAAGTGGCGGCGGCTTCATGAGCGTTACCTCTCTGATCAAGAAGAAGGATGGGCTGATTTATTTCAAGGCTAGGCACCAATCGGCCAAGAGCGGGGATGGTACCCTTTTTTTTGGCGCGGATGGCCCATCAAAGATTTGGTTGAACGGAACAGAAGTTGCGGTACTTCCGAATCTCACCAATCCAGCAAATGCTGATAGATGCAAAGTCCAGGTGCTATTGAAAGAAGGAGTCAATGTTCTATTGGTAGCGCTGGATACGAATGAAGGTAAAGCTTGGGGAGTTTTTACTCGGTTCAGCGACTTGGACTCGCAAGATAATCACCTGTCATAGCAACATTTTCTTGCATTTTGAAATCAGCTCAGCTTATCTGGGCAATCCAGTTATCCGAATGAAATTGAATTTATTTTCCAGACATGCTATCTTCGTGCCTTGTAGATTGTTTGCAAAAAATGAAAAATAAATTTACTCCAAAATTTGCAGGGCTGATTTTCATTCTCCTCGCTTTCCTGTGTGGGGGAACCCCTGACGCGCGGGCGGGTAATTGGGCCGAAGTTGATTCAATCGAATATGTTTCCGGCTATCTTGCGCGCCTTCTTATCAATGAGAATCCTTTTCCGGGCGAGAACGGATACAAAAGCGTTGAAGACAGCAAGATAGGCATGGTGCAGATACTCTGGGTGCTGCATTCGCGGATTCACCATATCCCGCACGGATACCGGCAGGAGCATATCGCCAACATAAAATCGGACAATATAATCGACGTGATCACGGCACAGGGGCAATGCGACGGTTTTTCACGGGATCAGAAAGGGAATGCGGTAGTTGTCCGCCGCGTGGAGGAACGACTTGGATATCTTCTTGCAATCGCTAATAAGGGAAGCAAGCCCGGCAAGTTTTCCGAACTCATCAACTATGGGCAGGGGCTTGCCAGCGCCTATGTGGAGGGCGGAATAAATCAAGCCGACCGTTTTGCGGGATTGGAAATCATTCAGAAGATAATGGTGACCGGAAGGGCTTATTCATGGATGACGGACAAGGACTATTACAACCCCGGAGGAAACTTCGTGAGCATTCCCGATTCCCTTGACGGTTCTATAGGCGGAAACCGTTTTTTCACCTTAAAGCGGGCTACGTCCACAACCCAGGCTCGAAATCCGAATATCGATCCGCCGCGGCGGACTAAACAAATAGGGAATTAATTAAATGAAGAAATTACTTGCTTTCAGTTCAATCGTATTTCTTATTACACAGAATGCCTTCCTTAACGCCGCAGAGCCGCCCAAGGTTCCTGCGGAGATAGTCCGGAAGGCCTACATATATGAAGTTGTCAGGCACCTTTACCGCTGGTACCTCGATGAGACGGATGTTGAAAACGCCACGGCAAAACCTACGCTCCTCGTGAAAATATTCGCCTTGGAGATGAAGCTTGACCCCGGAGATAAAAGCGAGTATGCGGAAATGATCATTCCGGTTTTCAAAGTGTCGATAAAACTCAAGAAGTCGGATTACCGGATAGATGAGCTCGGCATTGACGTGAAAAGCAAGGGCTTCAAGGTCGTCAATGTGTCGCGGGTTCCAAACGACTATGATGTGCCGGATTTTGCGTCTGCGGTTGAAATTGATATCAATGAGATGAAGGATTATCTCTTCAGGATGCGTAATTCTGCGGAATTCCCCAGCGAGGAAATAATTGAGAGGATAAGGAAATCCATCAGGGCCCAGATGACCGAGGAGATTATGGCCAAGATTCCGGCTTCGGTGAAGGCTACGGCGAAAACAGAAGGGCAGTTCGTGCATCTTTCCCCGTTGTCTCCAGTTGTAAACGAGGTTGTGATATTCTGGGAGAACGGCCGAATGCTCTACCGCTGCGTTTCGGACGGTGATATTATGGACCAGACGCTTTGGGAAGGAGTCCCCCTCAGTCTCCGGATTTACGACATTTACAACCAGATGGTGGTGTCGCTTGATGAGACCGCCGGCGACAATTCATTTTTAACGCGCGCCCAGATTGGGCGCGCCCTGTATAATTGTGTAGTTCTTGGCAAGCGTCTGGGCATAGCGCCGAGAAGCGATGCGGAAGAGGGGAGGGAATCTGTCAAACCCTCCGCCCGAAAACTTGAAAAGTAGAGTTTTAAATGTATATTCCCGCAGTTAACAAAAAAGGGAGGCGGAGATGAAAAGGATTTTTGCAATGATGGTGATTTTCGGTGTCGCAGCGGTCTTTATGGCGGGTTGCGGAAAGAAAGAAGAACCGGCATCCGCCCTTGGCGATCTTAAGAAGATGACAACTGAAGCCCAGGCTTCTGGAGAAAAAGCTGCCGCAGATGCGTCAAAGAGCGCTGACAAGGCTGCCGCAGATGCGAAAAAAGCCGCCGCCGCCGCGACAAAATAATTGAATAGTTGAAAAACTGGCATCTTGGCTGAGGAAACTTATCCAAGGTGCTTTTTTATTTCATAGTTGCACTTGAATTCTTATTTCTTGCTGATAAATAATAACGTGCAATAAAAAAGGGAACCACGGTCAGTCTTCAGAGGTTTCCCAAAAGTAAGGAGAGCCTGAACTTGCAGAACATTATCAACAGTAAAGAACCTGTAGTGAAGTCCGTCGGGCTTTCCAAGGAGTTCCGCGATTTCTGGAGTCGGCCCAAGGCGAAAGCGGTGAACGACATTGATTTTGAAGTTTACGAAGGGGAGGTCCTAGGTCTTCTCGGCCCCAACGGCTCTGGTAAGTCGACTGCCATAAAAATGCTTCTCGGCCTTCTTTATCCCACGTCCGGAAGTGTTACCGTCTTCGGTGAGTCACCCCGCAGCGTGCGCACGAAAATGCGCATAGGATATCTTCCCGAGGAGTCATATCTGTATAAATATCTGACCGCCATGGAGACGCTTGATTTTTTCGGGGCTCTTTTCAATCTTTCAAAGATTGAACGCAGAAACAGGAGCGAACAGCTTCTTGAAATGGTGGGGCTCATCCATGTGAGGAACCGTCCAGTAGGCGAATTTTCAAAAGGCATGGCGCGCAGGATAGGACTTGCCCAGGCGATGATAAATGATCCCGACCTTCTTATTCTTGATGAACCTACTGCGGGTCTGGATCCGATCGGATGCCGGGAGATAAAAGATCTCATAACATTCCTGCAGAAACGCGGCAAGACTGTAATTGTCAGCAGTCATCTTCTCGGTGATGTCGAGGATATCTGCAACAGGGTGCTGATACTTTATGGCGGAACCATCAGGGCGGTCGGAACCCTGGATGAGCTTCTCACGATTCCCACGGCTAGCCGTATAACGACGCCGATGCTTGAGGCGGATGTCACTGAAAGGTTGCTGAAAATACTCAAGGAGAACCTCAAGGGTGAAGAGTTTGTAATTGATCATCCCAGGCGTTCGCTTGAGGATTTCTTCCTCGACGTGGTGAACAAGGCGAGAAATGAAAGTGTTAAGACATACGGGGCTGAAGGCGGGGGCGAGATTGCAGGCTACCTGAAACACGAAGATCAGTCACAGGATATCCTTAAAATCCTTTCCGCCCCTAAAAAGGCTGACAATAAACCTGACATGGAAGAGAAAACAGTCGATGTGAAGGAAGATTCCTCCGTGAAAGCCAGGGAGACGCTTGGCAGGCTTGTTCCAGTTAAGGAGTCTGAACCGGTGGAACAGGTAAAGCCTGTGATCGGGAAAAAAGCCTCGGATCACGACCTTGTAAACAAAAAACTTTCCCATCTTGTTTCGAAAAAAGATTCGGACGGGAAATAACCTTTCATTCTGTTCTGGTGGTAAACAATGATTTCATTATGGGCAATTGTCAAGCTCACATGCAGGGCGTCGGTAAGGTCGCGCATTTTTCACGTTCTTCTGCTTGTCCTTCTTGCAACTATTGCAATACTTCCGAATACTGTCCTCGGGGACGGAACAGCTTCAGGGTATATCCAGGTTTCCCTTAAATACTGCCTTGGTGCCATAGGTTTTATCCTATCCCTCTCAATCATATGGGTCAGTTGTTTCATATTATCCAATGACCTTGAAACCTATCAGATACATATGGTGTTCACGAAACCGGTTTCCAGGGCCAGGGTGTGGGTCGGAAAATGGATGGGTGTTGTCCTTATTCACGCAATTCTGCTTCTGGTCTCGGCCTTGACTGTTTATTCACTGATCTTATGGCAGTTCTACAAGAAGCCTTTCACTGCGGAAGAGAAATCAAGGATTGAAAACGAAGTGCTTGTGGGGCGGAGGGTTTTTCTTCCGGAGTTGCCCGACATGGATTCGAGGGTTCGCAAGGAGTACGGGGCGAGGATTAAATATCTCAAATCCTCTCAGGCGGAGAATTTCAAGGAGCTTTCAAGTGACGAAAAGGGGAAAATGCTTGGAGAACTTCGAAGGCAGCTCATAGCCCAATATGGTGAGGTGATGCCGGGTCCGTCCAATACCAGGAAATGGAATTTTAAAGGGTTGGGCACGGACATAAAAACACCGCTTTATTTCCGTTACCGGACGTATGTCGGGAAAATCTCTTCCAAAGATCAGAGGGAAACGGAGGGGATCTGGACTGTGAGACTTCTCGTTCCCGCAGATGAAAACGTAAAGGATCGGAAGCCCGGAGAGGAAGTCGCCATGATGGAGATATTCATTCCGAAAAGCCAGTATCCTGAAAAAATCATGTGCGGAGTTTTTCATGAGATTCCGCTTTCTCCTGGAACGATTGACAAGGAAGGCGTGGTTACAGTTGCATTCACTAATTTCGACCTTGAAGGCAAGCCTGTCTTCTTTCAGCCCGGGGACGGACCCAAGCTCTTGATAAAGACAGGGTCATTTCTGGAGAATTATCTCAGGGCGGTTTTCATGATATTCCTTAAACTGCTTTTTCTTGCGGGCCTGGCATGTGCGGCAGGCGGTCTGCTGTCAATGCCAACTGCCGTGTTTGTCGTCCTCTCATATCTGCTTATCGGGATTTTTGCGACATTTGTAATAGACGCGGATTCATCCAGCGAAGAAGAGCCGTCTCAGCTTGGAAAATTTCAGGAAGTCGTCGGGAGGATAGCAGGCCAGTCTCTGCTCTGGGTGATAATTCCGATGCATAAGTTCGAGGTTACCGATGAGGTGTCGAACGGAGAGCTTATTGAAGGTAAGTTTATTGCGAAGACGTTTTTTGAGTTCTTCATATTGAGGGGGCTTCCGATATTCCTTGTCGGCATATGGCTTTACAGGAGAAGGGAAGTGGGGACGGTTGTGCAAAAATGAAAATAATAAGAAAAATAATCCTGCCTTTTCTGGTTTTTGCGCTTGTCACTGGGATTTTTGTGCTCTGCATGAATTCCATACAGAAAAAAATAAACGGAATAAAAGTATCCGAGAAACTGACTGACACCGATCCGGTTGAAAATGCGCCCCCCATAGTTGCATTCACAACTGTTGCACTTGGAAGTTTCAGGGGGCTTGTCGCCGACCTTCTCTGGCTCAGGGCCATATCCCTGCAGGACAAGGGCCAGTATTTCGAAATGGTGCAGCTGGCTTCGTGGATAACGAAGCTCCAGCCCAGGTTCACGGGCGCCACTGCCTATCTCGCCTGGAACATGGCTTACAACATTTCGGTTACTTTTTCTTCCGCCGAGGACAGATGGCGCTGGATAAAAAGGGGAATCGAGCTTATCAGGGATGAAGCCCTTGTGTATAATCCTTCCGATCCTGTTCTTTATAAAGAGCTTGGATGGATTTATCAGCACAAGATCGGGAACATCATGGATGATGCGAATCTTTATTACAAAAATCAGATTGCAGTAGAGCTTATGGATGTTTTCGGAGGTCCGGAACCTGACTGGAAAGTTTTGGCGGCAGCTCCTGGCGACGAAGAGCAGTTCAGAAAACGTTGTCCCGAAAAAGATCCGGTTTGGAAGGCTCTTAAGGATTCGGAATATAATTCCCTTGATATGTTGGAAAAGGAATTCAGGACCAACCGCAAACTTCCCGACAAGTTCACCGTTCTGCTGAAAGATGCTGACGAGGTGAAATTCATTGAAAACTATTTCCGGAAAAGATGGCTCAAACAGAAATATAAGCTCGACTCGGCGAAGATCCTCGAGATCAACAATAAATACGGGAAACTGGACTGGAGACTTCCTGAGGCCCATGCAATCTATTGGGCAACACTCGGTTTGGATCATCAGAAGTCCGGTGAACCCGATATCAGTTGCGATCGGATGATTACGCAGTCGCTGGTGGACGCATTCAAGGGCGGCAGACTTCTCATGTTCGACAAAAACAATTTCAAGAGTTTCATGACCGCACCCAATCTTGATGTCGCAGATGCGCTGAAGAAAACTTTTCAGGAAGTATATGACAGGCAGAAAAGTAAGTCATTCTTGTCGGGATTTGAGAATTTCATGACTGAGGCTATTCTCACATTTTACAATTATGGAAATTACACAAAAGCCAAAAAATATCTTGAGGATCAGAGGAAAATGTTTCCTCATAACCCCCGTTACAGGGTTGACGTAGATGATTTTGTCATCAGGGAATGGCTTGAGGTCGCTAAGGACGGGACAATGAAGCAGGTGATGAGCATAATTGACGGTTTGCTTTTCAAGAGTATCTATTTTCTGGCCTATGGAGACACTGATGCCGCCGCCGCCCATGAAAAACTTGCGCAGGGAGTTTATTTGCATTATAAACAGTCGCAGAATGAAAGCTGGGGAAGAACCGGACTTCCCCCGTATATGGAAATAAAACAGAGGATAGTGGACAACTGTCTCGCCAATTTCCCTGAACCTGTTTCAGCAAGCTTGCGTAGTGCCCTTGAAGAACAGAAAACATTGAAAAAAGAAGATCAGCCACTGCCCAAGGATAAATAATCCGGACGGATTAGTAATCCTTCACTCTTTATGGCACAGAGTTACAAAGGCACATAGGCACAAAGCTGAGGAGGCATGACCAATACCCAATTCCATACGCTATTTCCACTTTTTGATTTTATCACCTAGTATTTTTGTTATCTTCTTCCACTCTGTGCCTATGTGCCTTTGTAACTTTAACCCATCTGCACGGCATAGACTGAGCCCTTTCCGGATTATTTCCGTCGGATACTAAGCGAGAGCTCTACGCGCAATTCTTGTATTCCCTGAAAAGATCGGCTCCGAGTTCCTTATAGGACTGGTATCTTGATGACGGGTCGCGTTTGATCATTTTCATGAGGATTGCGGCGACTGCGGGATTTGTTTTTGCGGGAAGCTCGCCGAGGAAGTTGTCTGTTCTGGTGGAAGTGACGTGCTTCTCTACAAGTTTTCTTACATCTATGGACGAATAATAGGTCTTTCTCGAAATGAGATGATACATCAGCATGCCGAGGCTGTAAATTTCACTGTACTGGGATTCCGGAGCCCCTTCTATTCTCTCTGGGGGAATATAGTGAGGGGAGCCTATGATCTGGTCTGATTTATTTCCGTTTATCGCCTCTTCTATCAATATTGCCAGGCCGTAGTCGAACATCTTGACATTCCCATTCCTGTCAATGATTATATTCTGAGGTTTAATGTCCCTGAAGAGATAGCCGCAATCGAAAATATGCTGCTCGGCCGAGAGCATCTGCAGTGTCCAGAGAATAATCTGTTTCTCGGTACGCTTCACAGGTGATTCAATGATCTGGTCGAGCCTTATTCCGTCCACGAATTCATAGACTGCATAATATTCCCCTTTCCATAGGCCGTACTCATGAGCCGTTGCAAGATGAGGGTGATTCCCGAACTTGCATCCTACTTTCGCCTCGTTGAGAAGTGAGTCAATCATGAACGTGTCGTTCTTCATTTCACGGTTGAGAACCTTGATTGCAAACTCAATGTTCGGATCGTGCCTGTGAAAAGCATGATATACGCATCCCATTCCGCCGCCACCCAAAGGTTCGTAAAGCCAGTAATCCTTAATGAGCATGGGGATGAAATTCGAAGTTGAACACGATGGGCATTTTGCTATGCTGAGACTTGGGTTGTTGTCGATAAGCACTTTGCATTCGCAGTTTTCACATGTGATGAATCCCCGCTCTAAATCCTTAAGGTCGGGTTTGCGATGAATATACTGGGTTTTCTCCTCGTGTAATCCAGTGGAGAAGTCAAGTTCATCGCTATCCCTGGGTGTCATGCGGAAATCCATATCTTTCCCTCCATATGCATATTGTATCACGATTTAAGTGGTTTTTAAAGCAGTTTTCGTGCCATAATTTGAAATTCCATTTATCCCTGTTATTTTTCAACCCGGTGTCTTTAATGTAAAACTCAGAATAAATTCCTAAGGAAATATAGAATGAATCGCAATGAAATAAAAAAAATAGTCCTTGAGAGCCTCCAAAAAGGGATTTCCCTTTCTGGAATTCAGAAGATACTCCATGAAAAAGGGGAGATGATTACTTTTCTTGACCTGAGGCTTCTCGCTTCCGAACTTGAAAACCTAGACTGGAAAACGATAGGCGGTGAAAAAGAAGCACAGGAAAAAGAGGCTGCCGCTGACAAAAAGAAGAAAGAAGACGATGAATTGTCCGGGGAGCAGGCAGATGAGATTTCCGCCGACAAGGGCGAATGGTCTGGAGCCACGGTCGTCGAGGTCAGCAAACTTGTAAGGCCCGGGGCCGCATTGAGTGGAAGCGTGAGGTTTGCGTCAGGCGTAAAAGCCGACTGGGTGCTTGACCAGACGGGAAGACTAGGTCTCGAAAAAACAACAGGAAAACCGACTCCGGAGGACATAAAGGAATTCCAGGTTGAACTCCAGAAGAAACTTCAGGGAACGTAATTTAAAATTTTGGAGGAATTTTCATGTACATAGTCACTGGCGGAGCGGGTCTGATCGGAAGCGCGGTCGTGTGGGAACTCAATAACAGGGGGTTGAAGGATATTCTTGTCGTCGACCATCTTGGGCATTCCGGTAAGTGGCGCAATCTGCGGTCGCTTAAATTCCAGGATTACATGGAAAAGGATGTTTTCAGGAAAGCTGTTTCCGAAAACAGGATCAAGGCCAAGGGAATCAAGGCCATAATCCACATGGGCGCATGCTCGAAGACAACTGAACAGGATGCCGGTTACCTCATTGACAACAACTATAATTACAGCAGGGAACTTGCGGGTTTCGCAGTTTCAAACAAGATACGCTTCCTCTACGCCTCGAGTGCGGCAACTTACGGGGACGGGGCAAAGGGGTATATCGACGATGAGTCCTCCCTTGACGCGCTGCGTCCGCTGAACATGTACGGGTATTCAAAACACATGTTCGACCTCTGGGCGAGGAACAACGGGCTTCTGGACCGTATTGCAGGTTTCAAATTCACAAATATTTACGGGCCGAACGAATGGCACAAGGAAGATATGCGCAGCGTAGTCTGTAAGGCCTATGAACAGATTGCCGCCACCGGAAAGGTGCAGCTTTTCAAGTCATGCCATCCCGATTACAAGGACGGCGAGCAGAAACGCGATTTCCTTTACGTCAAAGATGCCGTGGACATGGTGCTATATTTTCTCGACAGCAAGGAAAGCGGACTTTTCAATGTCGGAAGCGGACAGGCCGAGACCTGGAAGTCGCTGGTGACTGCGATATTCGCGGCATTGAACAGGAAGCCTAACATTGAATATGTTAAAATGCCTGAATGCCTGAAATCCAGTTATCAGTATTATACAAAAGCTGAAATGTGGAAACTCCGCCGCTTTCATTCACCGCAACTCACCCCGTTGAAAGATGCAGTGAAGGATTATGTCAGGAATTATCTCGTCACCGGCAGACATCTCGGGGATTAAGGCTCTTTCTCATATTTTACGTGTTTACCCACTCAAAATGAAAACGAACCGAGATTAACATGCCCTTGCCTGATAAAAATTTCATTGACGCCCTTTCCGAGGACAATCTGCCTTTGCTGGCGGAAGCCGATGCCAATGGTTTCCTGATGGCGCCCGGAGAGAATATTTTTGAATACAGGAAACGACTTTTCGAGATGGGAGACTCATACAGGGAGATTGAAAAGGACATCGGCAACACAAAGGATTATGATATTTTCGGGGAGTTCGTCCTGAACACTGAAAAGCGCATCAATGCTGGAATAATGGAGGAGGCGGCCGAACTCACCAGAAAATATTACGATTTCAGCATAAATTGGGTGCCCGGATTTTTCCTTTCTAAAAGCCTTGGGTTTCTGTGGGGAGGATGTGCGATTTCATTTCCGGAAAACCAGGTTTCGGTGTTCATAATACGTGCGAATTTCGCAGAGAAGAAACGCTGGCTGTTCTACAGGAGGGATGAACTTCTTGCACATGAACTCTGCCATGTCGCCAGAATGCCGGTGAGGGACAGGACATTCGAGGAGCTTTTCGCATATCGTCTCTCCCCGAGCCGTTTGAGAAGGTACATGGGGAACTGTTTCAGGCATGATCATGACGCCGTCCTCTTCATTGTCCCGATTTTCCTCCTGCTTGCAGCCCAAGTGTCCCGCCTGTTCTTCAATCTTGAAAGGAAAATCCCGATATGGCCTTTCTGGATTGCGGCGGCCGCCTATCCGTTGTTCCTTTTTATGAGGAATCATTTCAACAGGAATATTTTCTTCAAGGCGGAAAAAAATCTTGAAAAGGCGGGGTGCATCAAGCCGTTGCCGGTTCTTTTCAGGGCTGCGGCAGATGAGCTGAAAAAAATATCGGAATTGAAAAATCCGGACGATCTGAAAAAATGGCTGGATGGCAAATCCGAATCCGAATTGAGATGGAAGGTGATGAAGTTCAGATTTTTTGCATGTTGAAATTTTTTCCTCCAAATAATTTTATTTGGAGGAAAAAATATTTCATAAAATTCATCAAACACAGGGTGTAATCATGGCGAAATTAAAGGAAATAGTCTCTTTTCTTGACGGGATTTTCCTGACCAATCCAAATCTTCAGGACGACTCTAACAACGGTCTCCAGGTTCAGGGCGGGGCCGAAGTGAAAAAAGCAGTTTTCAGTGTTGACGCCTGCGTCGAGCTTTTTAAACGTGCGGTTGAAAAAAAGGCGGATTTCATCTTTGTCCATCACGGACTCAGCTGGAATGACAGCCTTAAGAGGCTTGCCGGCTCCAATGCCAGAAGGATCAGCCCGCTTTTCAAAAATGACATATCCCTCTATGCGTGCCATCTTCCGCTCGATATGCACCCCGAACTCGGGCACAACATACTTCTTGCGAAAATGCTCAATCTGCAGTCATGCAGGAATTTTGTGAAATATCACGGCGGTGAACTCGGCATTGCAGGCGAAATCCCGGATGGGCGAAGCCCTGCGAAAATCGCAGAAATCCTTGAAAAGGAACTGCAGACAAAATGCATTATTTTCGGGAATACCGGCAAGACTGTGCGCAAAATAGGGATAATCTCAGGCGGCGGCGGTCGGCCTGAAGGGATCATTGAAGCCGCAAGACAGGGCGTAGAATGTTTCATAACCGGTGAGATAAACCATACATCCTATCATTTCATCAGGGAGGAGGATATCAGTGTGATTGTCGCCGGACACTATGCCACTGAAACGCCGGGGGTGTTTGCCGTAATGGACAAGATAAAAGAGAAATTTGCGGTAGACTGCGAGTTTATCGATATCCCGACGGGATTATGAGTGCGGCAAAAAGTGGAAAAGTTGTCACTGCGGAGACCGCAGTCAGGACTTTTAATGCTGCCGGTTCACGCGTTGCCGTGGCACTTTCCTACGATGAAATGCCAGCATTCAAGGTTAAATCTGTTGACATTTCCTTCGGGGTGGAGAAATATTCAAAAACAGGAAACAGGGGACTGGAGCATCTGTTCCTGGAGATTGAATCATGGTTCAATGGAGACATTGATGTCTTGCCGCTGGAAAATCTCGACCTTGAAAAGCTTTCGTCCTTTGAAAAGAAAATTCTTTGTGAACTTCGCAGAAGGGTTCCACGAGGGAGGACAGTGTCATACGGCGGACTTGCGGAATTCGCAGGTTTTCCGAAAGCGGCAAGGGCCGTTGGAACTGTGATGAGCAAAAATCAGTTCCCCCTTTTCTTTCCGTGCCATCGCGTAATAAAGGGTGACGGCTCAATCGGTTTTTTTCAGGGAGGTTCTGCCGGAGCCAGGCTCAAGAAGGCTTTGTTGGAAATGGAAAAGATGAATATCCGGACTCGAGCCTAAAGCGCGGCTTATGTCGCAACCCACTTTTTATAACTACAGAACACACATAAAAAGAGGTTCATTTTCATTTTGGGTGGGTAAACACGCAAAATATGAAAATAATTGAATATTCAGTCGGTCTCGTCGAGTTACCTACTCGATCTGAGAAAGAGACTTTATTCTTTCGTTGCTTGTTTTTCCACCCTTACGATTTATTTTTGATAATCTTTATCTGAATCTGAAAGGGGGACAAAAAAATGTTTGACTTTCTAAAAGGGATGATAAACCGGAAAGGCCTTCCTCCGGGTTCAGTCATGTATGTCGGCGAAACCGTCGCCAAAAAAGTCAGAATCCGGATCATGGATTTCGATGAGAATAATTTTGTAGAAAAAGATGCGCAGGAAGTTGAAGAATGCTTCCCCTTTAAAGACACTCCAAGTACGACATGGATCAACATTGACGGAATCCACGATACCGGCATAATTGAAAAGATAGGCCGTCATTTTGACATGCATCCGCTGATTCTTGAGGATATGCTGAACACCAGTCAGAGGCCGAAATTGGAGGACTTTGACAACTACATGTTCATTATTGCAAAGCTTCTCTCATACAATGAAGAGAAGGAACAGATTGAAAGCGAGCAGATCAGCCTCATCATGGGTGCGGACTGTGTGATAACTTTCCAGGAGACCGAGGGAGATGTCTTCAACGTCATCAGGGACAGGATCCGGACAGGCAAGGGCAGGGTAAGGAGAATGGGGGCCGATTATCTGGCATACGTGCTTCTTGACGCGCTCGTTGACAATTATTTCGTGGTTCTCGAGAAGATGGGCGAAAAGATAGAAGATATCGAAGATGAGCTCATTGAGGATCCGACTCCGGACACCCTCCGGAAAATCCATCACCTGAAGAGGGAAACGGTCTTCCTGAGGAAAATACTCTGGCCCACCAGGGACATGATAAGTGGAATTGAACGGTGCGGGTCTCCCCTGATAAAGGACACAACCGGCATCTATCTGCGCGACCTTTATGAAAATGTCATACATGTCATCGATTCCATAGAGGCCGTCAGGGATATTTCCGCGGGCATGATAGACATGTATCTTTCAAGCCTCAGCAACAAGCTGAATATCCTCATGAAACATTTGAACGCCATAGTCATAGCCGTGGCGATCCCGAGCTTTTTCGCCGGAGCCGGAGGAATGTCCGAGTTTTCCCAGATGGTTGGTTTTGAAAACTGGAAAAGCGCATATCTTCTTTTCTTTGTGGGCATGGTCTGTATGGGGATCGGAACTTATTTCCTCATAAAACGGCTGGAAAAATACTGGAAATAAAAAAAGCGGGCGGAGATAAGACTCCGCCTGCTTTTTTATGATTAATAAGGAACGCCGGCAACCTGCCGGCATTTCTTTTTTTGGTTCATTTTCATTTTGACCGGATAAAAACGCAAAATATAAAATCTGAATATCCAATATCCAACACGGAATGTCCAATATCCAAGGGAATTATCGAGTTCCCCCCTTTTATCCATGTCTATGTTTTGAACAATATTGAGTTCATTTCTTCGGTTTATTTCAAGGCAGAATCATTATTTTCCGATTGTTGAATACTTCTTTTCTTCCATTCGTCGGTTGGATATTCCGTGTTGGATATTGGATATTCAAGAGCCTCTTTTTTTCATTTCTGCCAGTTTGCCACCAAGTTGTTTCCATGCATTAGGTGTACAAGTCTCTAGTAGCGCCTACGGTTTGCTCGCCTCAGGCGTGCAAACAGGGGTGGTGTCCCATCATAAAATGAACACGCCCCCGATATAAATCTCTGTGCCTTTGTGTCTCTGTGGTTAATTCCTTCAGTTCGGCAGTGGCGCATTGTCGTCGTCAGCCTGAATTACTGGCTCGACGGGTGGCAGATTGTCTTCCCCTATGGCCTGCTGGAAGAGTTTATATGAGGCAATCATTGATATTGGCGCGGTTGCAAGTATTCCGACGCAGCAGACAATAAGTCCAAGCGCGGCGAAAAGCCCCAGGACAATGGTCCAGAGAATGAGAATCGGATTTTTCTTGAGGGTCTTCCATGAACGTTTCAATGCGTTCAGCCCCTGTATTTCATCTTTGGCGAGGAAGAAAATCGAGAGGTTCATTAGGGGCGAAAGAAGGATTCCGGGAATGACACAGCATATTACGCCTGCGATAATGACGAGGTTCGCCACAGCATAGTTTATCAGGCACGGAATCGTAATGTCAAAAGCGGAGAACACGTCTGCAACTTCCGCAGTTCCACCCTCATATTCCTTTCTGATGCCTTTCCAATATCCGACCATGAACGGGGCTATGAGGATTCCGAGCAGTGTCGCGATGATGTAACCGCCGCCGCCGGCAATGATTTTGACCGCCATTTCTCCCAAATGGATTTTAGCACCGATTAAGCCTACGGCGAATCCCCAGCAGAAACTGACGATTTGTGCGATGAGGTTGATTCCTATTGAAATACCGACAATAAGAAGAAATCCGACAACATAGAATGTCATATTCTGTTTGAACTTCTCAATGCCGTAATTAAAACAACTGCCGATATCGATGACCATAAAAGCCTCCCCCATATTGTTTATGTTTCCACCTCCCATATATTAACGCCTTAAACAGTCAAATTCAAAATCTATTTTTAAAGGAAGTCGGGCCTTATGATTGACTTTGTAAAGAAAATATCAGTTTCCGCCGGCAAGATGGCGATTGCGGAATTCGCAAAATCAGGATCGCTTAAACTCGATTTCAAGAGTGAAAAGGATATCGTGACTGAAGCCGACAGGAGAATAGAAGACTTTATCATTTCGGAAATACATAAGAAATTTCCGGATCATGATATATTCGGCGAGGAGACGGGCAAAACCGGCAAAGGCAGTGAATTCTGCTGGGTGATTGACCCGATTGACGGTACGACTTCGTTTGTCCATGGACAACCTTTCTTTTCGGTTTCTATAGCACTCCAGAAATACGGGGCTACAATTGCCGGAGCTGTCAATGCGCCCAAGCTTGAAGAGGTTTTTTGGGCGGAAAAAGGGAAGGGTGCTTTTTGCAATAAAACCAGAATTCATGTCTCATCGCGTGACAGGCTTCTCAACTCCGTTCTTTCCACAGGATTTGCATGTCTGAGATCGGATATGAAGGAGAACAATCTTCCGATATTCAATAAAATACTCCCTAGACTTAGGGGAATCCGAAGATACGGCTCTGCGGCCATTGATCTTTCCTATGTGGCCTGTGGAAGGCTTGAAGGATTCTGGGAACTGAATCTCAAGCCTTACGACATAGCTGCCGGCGTGCTGATACTGCAGGAGGCAGGCGGAGAAGTCTGCGATCTTCGCGGAAAACAAAACTATCCTAATGACGGAATCCTCGCCAGCAACGGGAAAATCACGGAAGAGTTTTTGAAGAGCATTTAATATGGAGTGCGGCTGCGGTAGCTGCCGCTTTTCTTCCGGCATGCGGAGCCTGCCGGTCTTAGACGGCGAAATTAATTTCGCCTGAACAAAGCTGAAGCTGTCGCATCAGCACTCCAAAAAGAAAGGCACAATCCATGGAAACAATAATAAGCTCATGGCACCATAGTCCGCCGCATGTGTTTCAGGCGGATACGAATTATATGGTAACATCAGGAACTTTTGAAAAGAGCTATTTCTTTTGCACTAATGAAAAATTGAAACTTCTTGAAAAGACGATTTTTGATTCATTGGAAAAATATAAATGGAATCCTATTGCCTGGGCGATATTGTCAAATCATTATCATTTGATTCTTCGTTCGCCTAAAGAGACCCCAGCTAATTTGAAGAATTTGATAAAGAATATTCATGCCAAATCAGCAATTGAGATAAACAGGATTGATGGTGAAAAAGGCCGTAAAGTATGGTTTGACTACTGGGACACATGTCTTACTTTTGAAAACAGCTACTATGCAAGACTTAAATATGTCATGAACAATCCGGTGCATCATGGACTAGTTGAAAATGCGGAGGATTATGAGTTTTGTTCGGCAGGATTGTTTAAATGGCATGCAGACAAGATACTGATAAAACGCCTCGAGCCGTACAAGATAGATAAGTTGAATATTCCCGATGACTTCTAAAATGTGGAGTGCGGCTGCGGTAGCTGCCGCTTTCATTCCGGCATGCGAAGCCTGCCGGTCTTAGACGGCGAAATGAATTTCGCCTGGGAAAAGCTGAAGCTAACGCTTCAGCACTCCAAAATTGAGAGCAAAATTTAGGGAAACTGAAATGATATGGAGTGCGGCTGCGGTAGCTGCCGCTTTTCTTCCGGCATGCGAAGCCTGCCGGTTTTAGACGGCGAAATTAATTTCGCCTGAACAAAGCTGAAGCTGTCGCTTCAGCACTCCAAATTGGAGGTGGAATCAAGATGAGAATAATACGACTTGCAGTAAAGCTGTTACTTTAGCTTGGCCAGATAGATTTTCTGGTAGCCGCAGTCGGATGTGAGTTCATAGGATTTGATGTTGAAGCGTTCCGCTATTGATTCCATTTCGCCCTGGGTGCGGGTGATGACATGAATACTTTCAGCGTTTCCGAGGGAAGATGCTTTCCTGTTCGGCCTGTCGAATATCCAGAATCCGTCATTTACTTTGAGGAGTCTGCCGTAGAAGATTATCGAGGGGCAGTCGGCTGCAAAATCAACGAATGCGAAGCTGTCGGTTTTTGCACCCGCAATCTCGATGGATTTCTTCACGGTCCCGAGCGGATTGAATTCCGCCCTCATGAAATAGGGTTTGAAAAAGTCGTCTTGTCCGCCTTTTGACAGCCTGTTCGAAAGCTGGGTGGAAAAACCGGATGGAAGCAGGCTCCATCCGAAACAGATGCAGAGAATCGCAAGCAGTGCGTGTCCGGGAAACTTTCCGTTAGAGTTTCTTATGAAAGGGTCCGCCATCGAGCATAGGATGAAAATCCATATCGGCCAGAGACAGAAGAACGCCCTGGGAAAGGGGGCAGGGGTTTTGAGCAGGAGAACAAGAAGCGGAATCAGGAATATCAGGGTGATTTGAACTTTTAACGCACCTCCGGTCTTTTCCTTAGAGAAAAAAATTCCGGCCAGTGCAAAAACTATCAGCGGCAGGAAGGCAATCAGGAACGCGCCGTAAAAATGGCCTGATGCGGAAATCCCGCTTGACCAGCCTTCCGAAAGCGAAAGCGCCTTCATCAGCTTCCCGAAAATTGGAATATAGAATATGAAGAATCCCGCAACAGGAATTATTCCAAGGTAAAGTGTCTTGTCTGAAACGATTTCCTTTGGGTTCAGCGACGGCAGGACAAGAAGGTATATCGCCGCAGATGCGATGAGGTTCGTAGGCATTATTCCGGCGGAAAGAAACGCGATAATGAAAAAGAATATGAGGTGGGCCGGTTTGCCGGAGTCCCGGTAGCACAGTGCAGTTTCAAGGGAGATTATGATTAACAGGAAGCTCAGCATGTACCCGCGGATGGCGGTTGCGTAAATCGCAAAAGGCAGCGAGGCGACGAAGCAGAAACAGGCGATGACCGCCGTTTCCCGGCAGAATCTCCTCTTCCACAGTTTCATGATTAAAAATATCGAGGCGAAAGCGGTGAGCACGGAGAACAGTCGCAGTGAAATCACATAAGGCATCGGCCCGCAGAGCTCAATCCAGAATCGCAGGAAAATATTATAGACGATATGGTTGTTCGGAATGCTGTAATGCCTGTAAATGTCTGCGACATCCGGAAGCATGACGAAATCCATGACTGTCAGCGCCTCGTCGAACCACAGCGGCCTGAAGAAAATGCCCACGACAATGTGCAATGCGAGAGCTGCAAGGGCGAGACATGCCAGTACAAAGGCGAAATTCTTGTTTTTAAGAAAAGACTCAGTCATTTAAACCCTTACGGTGAATCACGGAAAATTATGAACCACGAAATATTTATCTGCCTAAGGCAGACGTTTGGCGTTCCCGGGACCGCTGACCGTCTGGTCGGCTCCTATGCCTTTTAAGTGCGGAAAAACCTCCGCCGAGACTATCTAGTCTCTTTTCTTAACCACACTTTAGCACTTTAGAACTTTAGAACTTTAGCACTTCCCCTCGTTTTACTCCACCGTCACGCTTTTCGCCAGATTTCTCGGCTGGTCGATCGAGCAACCGCGTTCCTTTGCGATGTAATATGAAAGGAGCTGAAGTGCGACAACAGACGGAATCGGGACGGTGTACTGGGAGCATTCCGGAACCCATATTATGTCGTCGGCGTGTTTGCGGATCTCCTCATCGCCTTCTGTTGCGACCGCTATTACTGGGGATTTCCTGGCTTTGCACTCCTGCATGTTGCCGATGATCTTGTCCTTGCCGGGAATATTGTTCGCCATCGCGAGCACCGGTACGTTTTCATCGAGAAGGGCTATCGGACCGTGTTTAAGCTCTGCGGCATGATAGCCTTCGGCGTGGACATAGCTTATCTCCTTGAGTTTCAGGGCGCCCTCTATGGCGACGGGGTAGAGATAACCTCTTCCTATGAAGAAGAAGTCTTTTGCCTGAGCATATTTTTTTGCAACTTTCTCAATGTCTTTTGCAGTGGCAATGACTTTTCTGACAAGATCGGGAATGCGCTTTATCTCAGCGACAAGTTCAATGCCTGTCTGTCTTGAAAGCCGGCGCGAACGTCCGAATTTGAGCGCCATCATGAGAAGCACGGCGACCTGGCATGTGAAAGCCTTCGTGGAAGCCACGCCTATTTCAGGGCCTGCATGGAGATAGACACCGCGTCCGGTCTCCCTGGGAATCGTGGATCCTACTACGTTGCAAATGCCTGCAACTGTAGCGCCTTTCTGTATTGCCTCCCGCACTGCGGCAAGCGTATCTGCCGTTTCACCGGACTGGCTTATCGCAAGAATGAAAGTCCCGGGATTGATTATCGGGTTCCTGTAGCGGAATTCGGCGGCCTGTTCCACTTCGGTCGGAATATCGGCGAGATCTTCAAAGAAATATTCCCCGACCATTCCGGCATGAAGGCTTGTTCCACATGCCGCGATTATTATGCGGTTGACTGAAACAAGGTCGTGGGCGGAGAGGTTGAGTCCGCTGAGAGTTCCCGTCCCCAGTGACTCATCGAGCCTTCCCCTGATGGCGTTGGCGATTGCATCGGGCTGTTCGAATATCTCCTTCAGCATGAAATGTTCAAACCCGCCTTTTTCGGCCGAGCCCGGATCCCAGTCTATGTGCGCTATTTCCCGGGACACCGGGACATTGTCGATGTTGCGCAGGTCTATTTTGTCCTTGTCAATAAGCGCTATGTCGTTGTCGTTGAGGAAAATCACTTTATCGGTGTATGATATGATTGCGGAAATGTCGCTTGCGATGATTGTTTCATT
Source organism: Victivallis vadensis (assembly GCA_945883805.1). GTDB lineage: Bacteria > Verrucomicrobiota > Lentisphaeria > Victivallales > GWF2-50-93 > GWF2-50-93. The sequence continues at coordinate 55,297 of CAMCYE010000009.1, forward strand.
TTCGCCGACTCCTATTACAATGGGGCTTCCTTTTCTGGCGGTGACGATCTGTTCGGGATGTTCCGATGATATGACGGCAATTCCGAAAGTCCCGTTTATTTTTTTGAGGGCCGCCGCGACAGCCTGTAGAAGATCTCCCTCGTAACAGTCGTCTATCAGGTGGGGAAGTACTTCAGTGTCGGTTTCGGAGAGAAATTTGTGACCCTTTCCTATCAGATGTTCTTTTATGAGGGCGTAATTTTCAATAATTCCGTTATGTACCACCGCGAAGCGGCATTTTTCGTCAAGATGCGGATGTGCATTCGGTTCCGAGGGGATGCCATGGGTCGCCCAGCGAGTATGGGCGATGCCGATCTTTCCCTTTGAAAGCTCTTTTTTCATTGCCGGAGTGATTTTATCAACGAGACTCTGGACTTTTCCGACAGATTTCACCGTGGTGATCTTATTCTTGTCAAGTACGGCGATTCCGGCCGAATCATAACCCCTGTATTCGAGGCGCCTCAATCCGTCAATGAGAGTGTCGATGATGTTCCTTTTCCCAGTGTAAGCCACTATTCCGCACATGTTGAACCTCCGGTTGAATTAAAACCACTGGAAATAGAATAGTATCAAAGTGTCGGAGTTTCAAAGTGTCAGCGCAGCAAAATGACAAAGTATCGTATGAGAAAGGGAAGAAAGAAGAGATTGGATATAGGCTGAAAAATCAAAATAAGTGCTTGCATAATATGCAAGCATATATTATGCTAATCATGCAATCACAATTGCCTTACAAGGGAGCCATGATGAAAACAATTACAATACGGGGCATTGAGCCGGATCTTGGCAAGACGATTAAGGCCAAGGCCTTTATGGAAAATTTGAGCGTCAACCTATGGGTCATCAAAGCATTGAAACAGGCGACTGGTACCGGCAAGAAGCCTATTTTCAGAAAATACGATGATCTTGACCGCATTGCCGGAGGATGGAACAGGAAAGAAGCCGAAACATTCCTCAAGGACATCAAGATGTTCGAGGAAATTGACGTGGAGGTTTGGAAATGAGAAGAATCTCCATTGACACAAACATATACGTTGCTTTAAAAAGCAATGATGCCAAGGTCGTTGAGACTCTCAGGAACTGCGACTATATCGGAGTAGACATAACGGTAATCGCCGAGCTTCTCTCCGGCTTCAAGATGGGCAACAGGGAAAAGACCAATAGGGCGGAACTTGAATCGTTCCTCGACACTCCGCGCGTTGACATCCTG
>CAMCYE010000010.1 GCA_945883805.1 Victivallis vadensis
AACTCTGTATGTTCGTGAAATCCCAGCCCGTGTTGAAAATATTCGCACCTGGACCGTTCTTCCAGGCGATATAGTCTATCCCCAGCTCCTTGACATCATTCTCGTTGATCTCGTAGACATTCAAAGTCAGCTCCACCTGCGGAACAGGAATGTCAAAAGCCTGATACCACTTTAATGCGCCCGCACCATTGGTCTTCGAATCCTTCCAGTAAAACATGTTGTTCGCCGGATCAAGGAAATATGAACCTTCAGGGGTTCCGACAGTGGGACCTACCAGAAACATGTCGACCGTAGCCCTGTGCTCCGGGTAATACACGAATCTTGTGATTCCAGTGCTCTGAATGACGGAGTTCTTTCCGTCAACCGTTCCGGGACGGTCTATTTTCGCTATCATGTCGTCAATGTGCGGAACCATGGCCACGGGCATGTTGACTGTAAGCATCTGCCTCTTGTTCGCCTTGTCATTCATCCTTGTGACGCTTGAAGAACTATCGTAGCGCAATACTGCGCCAAGGACAAACGGCGTTATGTCGTGAGCTATAGTATTTTTGAGTTCATACACCTTTGACGTGAAGTAAGCCTGATCCCGGTCTTCCGTCACCCTGATCTCCCTGGTCTCCTGTGCGAATGCGGAACCCGCGCAGATTACCACTGCGGTTCCGACTGCCAGGACTTTCTCTTTCAGCTTCATCTTACTACTCCTGTATTTTAGTTGACAAACAAATTATTCTTTTCATATGCCGGTTTCCCCGCCCAGGAAATCCCTGCTGATTCTTTCCTGTATTCTGTCTATTTCCTTAAAACACTCCTTCAGCACAGCTTCATCGATATGGCCAAGCCATGAGGGATCAATAAGGTTGTCAGGCTCCCCGCCCTTCTGAATTGTCACGGCCTGATGCCTCAACCTCAGCCTCAGCAGTGTTTCAAATGCGGTCACGATATCATGATACTGGGAAGGCAGGATGACTCCCTTGTCGGAGAGCGCGGACAGACGCTCCTGTGTCGAAGTGAAGACGACATCCTTCTGGAGGGAATACAGCCGTGCAAAACTCACAATAGGCATCATCACGGTCTTCAGGTCGAGATGTCCGGCCTTGTCCTTGGCGCTTCCGGCTGAGACGATATTTCCGAAAAACCGTAGAGGGGACTTGAAAAGAAGGGCGTTTTTGGCCGCCTGCGTGATAAACCAAGATGCCTGCGCCATCTCCTCCCGGATATGAGTCCGGAGAATCTGAATCAAGCCTTCATCGCCTTTAACGCAACGTATATCAAAGAAGATCCCGAACTCCATCATCTCATGTTCTTCGGCTTTGACAATCCATGTCTTGAAATAATCTTTCCAGACCTCCAGTGGTTGACACCATTTGTGATTATTCGCCATCACCAACCCTTTGCAATTCCGATATCCAGATTTTGTCAGGTTTTCACAGACACTGACAGCCAATGCGGAAAAATATCTTTCCACCCGTATGTCATCAGCCCCCCTCCCCCCGGTGTCATAAACGATGGCGTTGTCCTGATCCGTGAAAAGCGTCTGCTCCATGCGGCCCTGACTGCCCAATGCCACAAATGCAAATACCGCCGGCGCAGGCCCCAAATCCACTTGGGCAAGCTCGATGAATCTTATGGTCGCGGAGTCGGTAATAGATGATATCATATTGGCGATGGCTACTGGAGAGGCGCCACTTTCCAGCATGGCGCGCACCAACTCCGGTGTCCGCCTGCAGAGGGACACCACATGATCAGCGGTGGCGGCGGCAGAAACCTCCCGTGCGATATCCTCGGCCGCGGCTGAAGGCAAATTTAATAGCCTCTTCAAAAGCCCGTCGTCCGCAGACGGCGTCCGGATAGCGTCCGAACGCCGGATCAGAACCACAAAACTTCCAAATCCGCCTTCACTCGTTCCCTTTAATGCAACCAGACATTTCAAATCGGTTCCATCACGTCTCCTAAGCAAAGCATCCTTGTAAACTTCCGGTCCAGCATCCATGAAAAATCTCCCCTGCTCCAAAATCCCGGGAAAAAGATCCTGCCAGTCGAGCAAAGTCAGCTCCTCCTCTTCACATCCCGCCAATTCAAGAAACACCGGATTTGCATACGCACATCTGCTTTTCCGGACAAAGAGAACACCCTCTGCCGCAGCACGCACCAGAGAGAAATACCTCTCGTTTGATTCCTGCAGACTCCTCTCCGCAGAAAACCTCATGCGCTCAGATCTCAGACCTCCGCGCAACATGACAAGAAGAAGAAGTATCAAAGAGACGACGATTACACACATGGCATATACAAGCCTCAGCTCCAATGCATGAATCTCATTGACAACATCATGTATATACAACCCCGTCCCAATCACCCATCCCCATGGTTCAAAAAGGCGGACATAGGACTCTTTCGCCTCCAGTCTTGAAGGGTCATCCTTCCACTGCCAGACATAATCCACATAGGCTTCCCGGTCCTGACGGACTTTTTCGGAAAAGACAGTAAAAATATGAACGCCTCTCGGATCCTTGAAACTGGACAAGTCCTGGCCTTCGAGATCAGTCCGGTAGGGATGCATGATCATCCGCGGAGTCAGATCCTGCAGCCAGAAATAATCCTTCCCTTCACGGCCGTATCTCAATGAGCGGACTCTTTCAACAACCTGACTCCGCGCATCTGCAGAAGAAATCTGCCCCGCATTCACTTTCTTTTCAGCTTCATCAAGCATGCTCCAGACGGTGTTGGTCAACTCCCGAATCATCTCCCGCTTGCGGTCCGTCAACGCTTTCCCGTATCCGGGAAGGAAAAAACCGAACAGCGCCACAGTGAAGAGGGAAACTGCGGCCAGCGCCGGTAAAACCATCCAGATGAGTATGGGCATCCTTCCGGAACTTCTCCTCATATGTGAAGCCTGTTTGCCGGCAATTCCGGGAGATTCAAGATCCTGACGCGCTTTTTTCCTCTGCCCGAGAAGAAGATCGCGAAATGCCTTCCATTCTTCCACAGGAATGTCAACGCCCGTATTTGATCCCGCAGCACTCGAGAAACCATGATGATCCGTCCCCCCTGAAACAGCGCAGCCTTCCTGCAACGCAAGTTCATGCAGGAACTTCTGCTGTTCAGGACTCGACTGGGAATAATAAACCTCTATGCCGTCCAATCCCGCCTGCAATAACTCTGCAACAAGGGTTTTCAACTTGGAAAAATCCGGTTCAGTCACAAGTGGATGGGCAAGAAAAACAATTCCCCCGGCCTGATGAACCGAATGTATCAATTCCGGAAGGCTCTTTTTTTCAGCAATCGGGTAAGTGGGGCTAAGCAGATGCGCCTCTTTCACGGCCGAGACAACACGCACAAACGAGGCATTCATCCTGTCAAATCCGAAACAAAGGAGATGTATTTCCTTTTTACCATGAAGAGCGGTCATCTCAAGACCGTTGATAAAACCCAGACCATGACGCTCGCATGATGACTGAAACCTGTCCAACCCTTCCAGAGTGTCGTGATCGGTCAGGGCGGCATACCGCACTCCCGCCTCCGCGCAATGCTGCGCCATTTTCTCAGGACTCCATTCACCATCGCTGAAGGAGGAATGGCAATGAAAATCAATTTTTATGGTTTCCGGCATTCCTGACCCCGTTTATGACAGATTATTAATAGCGGGCAAGACAGTTCGAAAAATGCGATGCAGGGAATTTCTGCCATAATCGAATCCTTCCCGTTCCGCGGAAAACGCCGGAACGGGAAGGAGAAAAACACATTTCCTGTCAATCTTCATCTGGCTTGTGAGCCAGGGCAAGGAATTCGACCGGATCCTTGCCCGTATCTTTAGTGAATAGACTGACCATAATAAGCATCAGAAAAGATGCGGTGACGCCAAACACACCGGGACCGCCTGCGGTAGGCATCCCAAACACGCTCTTGACACCGACAAGCAGCATGACAATGAACACCACGGACACCGACAATCCGACCAGGATGCTTGAAATGATTCCCTGCCGGGTGGCGCGCTTCCACCAGAGAGTGGCAAGCATTGCCGGAAAAATGGCGCTGGCGGCAATACTGAAAGCCAACATGACGAGCCATGCGATATTCTCTTTCTTAAGCATGACGGCAAGAATCACCGCGACCGCAGACATGAGAAGCGTGGTGATCTTCGCTATGTTCACCTCCTGCTTTTCTGTTGCATCGGGATTGATGTATACCTTGTAAAGGTCGTGACTGATCGAAGACGCAACCGTAATCATGAGTCCCGCAGCAGTGGAGAGGATGGCCGCTACCGCACCTGCCGCGCCAATAGCCATGAGCCAAGGACCACCCACCATCTGGCTTATTTCCAGAACAGCCATATTTTTGGCTAACCCTATTCCGGTTGGCCCTTGTGAAATCCAACTTACAAGTTTAGGATAAATGGCCGGAAAAAGGAGAAAACCAAGCACAATGGCACAGAGATAGAAAATCCCCAGCGCGGCAATACAGAAAGTAACGCTTTTCTTAGCGGCCCTAGCACTTCGTACTGTAAAGAACATTATCAGAATATGCGGCAGACCGGCAGTTCCGAAAACCAGCGCAATCACTGTACTGATCAATGCAAGAGTGTTGTTGCTCTTGACTCCTATGCTCATGACACTCTCGGCTGTCGGCATCATTTGCCGCGCCGTTGCAATAGCCTGTTCTGCGGGAAGATTCACGATCGCAGAAACGACTGCGGGATTTTTCCCGGCAATAATTGGCGGGACAACCTGACCGGCGGTGGCCAGAATCCCTGAGAAGGAACCATGCCCGACGGTGAAGTACGCCATGACTACCAGCACAACCATGGCAACCCATAGGAAGAGCGCCTGTATGACCTGGTTGTAAAGGGTGGACTTCATGCCACCAAATATGATATAGATGCTCATGAGCACACCAAGGCCAATAAGCACTGCGATAAAGTTCCATCCGAGGAGCATTTCAAACAGAAGCCCTGCACCGAGCATCTGCGGCACCAGGTAAAAAGTGGAGATGACAACAGTACACACCATGATAACAAGCTTAACCTTGTTATCCGGATAACGTCGGTGGAGGGCGCCAGCCACCGTGTACGACCCTACATTGCGCAAAGGACCGGCAATAAGGAGCAGTACCGCCATGTATCCCCCGAAAAAGCCGATGGAAAGCCAGATGGAGTCGATGCCGAAAACACCGATGTCACCAGCACAACCGAGAAAACTCGCGGCGGAAAGATAACTGCCAACCATGGCAATACCCACTTGGATCCACGGCACTCCTTTACCGGCTACGTAAAAATCGCTCGCCGATTTATTGGAGCGACTGGTCCACCAGGTGATGACAATGCTCGCGATTACAAAGAAGAGTATGAACCCTACGACAATACCGGTGTTAAGTGTTGATGACTGCGCAGAAGAAGCAGTAGCTGCACTAACAAGTACCTGACTGATATTAACTGAGTCTGCCATATTTATTACCTAGCCTTCCAAAACCAAATTACTATTATGATCCACGATACCGGAAAAATGGCAAGAGACATGAGCAGGCCGAAAGGCATCCCCAGCGTCTGCCGTGTGGCAAGATTTTCACAAAGAGGCGTCTGCACTATCGCCGCTCCCAGATAAAACAGGAAAAAAATGCCGAAAAGCCCAAAATCAATAACTGCTTTGTGCCGCATGCGCACCTGCAACGATGCTTCCGTATCAAGCGAAACAGGATTACTCATAATTCCTCCAGATAAATTTATATTTCCACCGATTAAAAACCTATATCGTATTCCATCATTCAAAGAATTCAACATCATACACTACAATAATGATAAACTTTAGTGAAACAGATTATATTGGACAATGTAAGCAGCCACCCCTGAGAAATAGCCGATCAGCGCGAGCGGACCAATGCGGCGGGCGTACCAGAAGAACTCTATTTTTTCAAGCCCCATGGCGGCAACACCTGCAGCCGAACCGATAATCAGGATCGAACCACCGGTGCCGGCACAGTAAGCCATGAACTCCCAAATAAAGGAATCCGCAGGAAAGTCCTTAAGCGGATACATGCCCATGGAAGCGGCCACCAGCGGAATGTTGTCAACTACTGCGGACACAAGGCCGATTACAATGACGATCAAAGACTGGTTGCCTAGTTTGACATCAAGCCACTTGGCCAGCGCTGGGAGCATGCCGTTGGCGGAAAGGGTCGCGACAGCAAGCAGGATGCCGATAAAGAAAACCACCGATGCCATATCAATGCGCTTAAGTGCACGGGCCAAAGTGAGATGTTCAAAATCCTCTACACGTTTGTTCCGGTGCAGAAGCTCACCCACCAGCCAAAGCACTCCGAGTGACAGCAGTATGCCGAGGTACGGAGGCAACCCCGTGACTGCCTTGAAAACAGGAACAAAGATCAGGCACCCCATGCCCATGAAAAACATCAGGTTCTTTTCGAACTGGGTGTTTTTGTCCCTGCTATTTTCAGTCTTTTCAGGAGGCACAACGCTACCCTTCAGCATGAAAGAGGCGATAATAAGAGGAACCACCATATTGACCATTGAAGCAATGAAAAGGCCCTTCATGATATTGCCTGTTGTAATTTGGCCGCCAATCCAGAGCATGGTCGTGGTCACATCGCCAATAGGGGTCCAGGCACCGCCTGCATTGGCGGCAATCACGATAATGCCCGCGAAGAATATGCGCTGGTTGCGTTCTTTAAGAAGTCTCTTCACAAGGGCGACCATCACGATGGTTGTCGTCATATTGTCAAGAATGGCTGAGAGGAAGAAGGAAATGAATCCGATAATCCAGAGCAGACTCGTCAGTTTTGTCGCCTTGATGCGCGAGGTGATGACCTCGAAACCCCCGTGGGAGTCGGTCACCTCCACAATGGTCATGGCGCAGATCAGGAAAAATATGATGGCTGCGGTTTCGGCAAGCTTTTCCGAGAGCTGTTCGCTTACTCCGTGCACGCCCAGCGGGCTTGCAAACGAGTAAAGGCTCCACATCAGACCCGCGGCAATCAGCGCAATGGCGGACTTGTTTATCCTGAGGGGATGCTCCAGCGCAATCGCCGCGTAACAGAGCACAAAAATAACGGCAATCATGGTCATCATCTGGGAAGTCTTCCTTTTTTAATTTTTATTCAGGCGGCAAAAGTAGCCAGAGTAAGAAGATAAGTCAAGCAGAGCATGACAAAAGATAAAAACTGATCTTACAAAAGTCGAATTAAGCGGCCAGGGCCACAACTTTTAATAATTTGAACTTTAAACATCTAACTTTAAGTTTTAATTTACGAGCGTGATAACGCTCCGTGGAGTGCGGGAACTTGTTACCGCCTTGTTTCGCGAAATTTATTTCGCGTAATTCAGATGGGACGGAATAAATTCCGTCGTTAAAAGCGGCAATAAATTGCCGCACTCCAAATGCGAATTTCACAATTCGCAAAAGATAAAAATTCAAATATTGGCATACTCAACCTTAAAATCCCCATGCGTTAAAATACAACTTCCAGTACAACTTAGAATAACCGGATTTTTAAAATCCGGGACTCACACACTCACACACTCACACACTTCTCCAAGGGCAATATTATTGTAAACTTGCTGCCTTTGCCGACCGCGCTTTCAACCTCGACTCTCCCACCGTGCACATTTACAATATGCTTGACAATCGAGAGTCCGAGCCCGGTTCCACCGAGTTTCCTGCTCCGCGCCCTGTCAACACGATAAAACCGTTCAAACACTCTCGGAAGGTGTTTTTCTGAAATCCCGCAGCCATGGTCTTTAACGCTAATCAATATATTACCGCTTTCACGGCATGACTCTATCTCAACGGAACTTTGGGGTTCACTATACTTTATCGCATTATCAATCAAGTTCACAAGTGCCTGTTCGATAAGAGAACTGTTCATTGTGCCGACAATGCCCTTATTGCTATTCACGACGAAATCAACTTGTTTCCGGGTCGCCTTCTCCCTACAGTCGGCAAGAGCCGCATCAATGACGTCTGCAAGGAGAGTTTCACTGAACTGTCCAGTATCCTTCTGCTTTTCGTCCTCGAGCTTGGAAAGGCTCAGGATATCATCCACGATGGATGTCAACCTCTCGGTATGCCTTCCGATAATTTTCAGCAACTGCGCCATCTCATCTTTTCCAGGATCCGACTCAAGGAGTGTTTCAACCGAAGCCTTGATGGCTGTCAGCGGCGTTTTGATTTCATGTGACACATTCGAGACAAACTCGCTCCTGAGGTTCTCCAGTTTTTTCAACCGGGTGATGTCATTCATCACAAGCAGTGCGCCGATACAGCCACCGTCCGGATCATGCAACACAGTCCCGCGCACATAGAGATGGTGCCGTTCAGTGTCGAAGAAACTCAGTTCCTTCTCCACGGTCTGTTTTTCAGAAAGAACCGCGTCGATAAAGTTCTGAAGGGCCGCATTCCGCACGACCTCCTGGAAAAACTTCCCTTCGCTCGCCTCCGGCGCCTTCAGCAATGCTGCGGCCGAACGGTTCATGCTTATCAGGCGCCCTTCGGCGTCAACGGCGATGACACCTTCCATCATGCTGGACAGGATGGCGTTCTGCCTGTTGCGCTGCTCAAGGATCTCGCGCATCCGCCTGTTGAGCTCTTCAGCCATGTAATTCATCGAACCGGCAAGTTCGCCTATCTCGTCTATGTCCGCTATGGCCAGCTTCCTGCTGAAATTCCCCTTTGCGAAGTTCGCAGCCCCTTTTTCGAGTTCCAGTATAGGTTTAGATATGCGACGTGAAACAAAAACGCCTATAAAAACAGCGAATATAGCGATAACAATGCCGGCAATTATTATTTTCCAATAGATCTCCGAGAGTGTGGTATCAAGAAGGCTTACCGAAACCGCTATCCTGAGGACCTCGGAATTTTCTCTGGCAGTAAACAGCGGCATGGCGACATACATCATGCGCCGATGCAAAGTCGGGCTATATCTGACAGCTTTACCTGTCCGGCCTTTCAACGCTTCAGCTATCTCGATACGTCCGGAATGATTTTCCATTTTCGCTGGGTCTTCAAGGGAATCTGCAATGACTTTTCCGTCCGAGGCGATAATTGTTATCCTGGATTTGCTCAATCCTGAAAACTCCACGCAATATTTCTGCAGCTCTGAAATCTTCCCGGAATTCATGATGACGATTATGTCCCGGTCAATGATTTTCGCCCTTGTTTCAATCTCCTCCTGCACATGACTGAAGTAGAATTCTTTCAGAAGCACTGTCGCATACCATGCCGAAGCGCACAGCGTAAGCAGTATTATAAAAAGATAATAAGGGAAGATGTAATAAAATATTCTTTTTCTGGCCATATATATCAGTTATCAGTTTAAAAACAGTCGTCAGTCGTCAGTCGTCAGTCGTTGGTCGTTGGTTACAAATCCTCCCAACTTGAATATTGGACATTCCGTGTTGGATATTTCCGCACTTCCGAACTCTGTGCCTCTGTGCCTCTGTGCCTCTGTGCCTTCTTAACCCATTCGAAGTTGGATGTTCAGATCTTTCCCTCTCCGATTCACCGCTTCTCCGTTTCACCGCTTCAACCTCGGGCAAGAATGCCCGAGTTACTTCAATCCCGGAACCTGTAGCCGACGCCGCGTATCGTGTCAATCATGTCAGCTACGGCGCCCAGCTTCTTCCTCAGACCGACTATCTGGACGTCCACAGCCCTTTCCGTAACCGGATAACCTGCACCCTTGACACCGTTCACAATCTGACTTCGGGTGAAAACCCAGCCGGGCCGTCTCGCAAGAAAAATCAGGATCTCGAATTCGGTAAATGTCAGGTCAATCGCTTTTCCACTGACAGTGACTTCACGGCGTCCCGGATCAATTACGATATTCTTCCTCTTAATCACATCGCCTGCATCTGATTCCGGAGAAACAGTCCCTTTCCGCAAAACGGCCTTGATCCTTGCAGTAAGAACTTTCGGACTGAAAGGTTTTGTCATGTAGTCATCGGCACCGAGTTCAAGGCCGGTGACAATGTCGCTTTCCTCGCCTTTGGCGGTGAGCATGATAATGGGAATATGTCGTGTTTTCGAATCGTTCTTGAGAATTTTGCAGACATCCAGACCGTCTATTCCCGGCAGCATGAGGTCGAGGACAATAAGGTCGGGAAGTTTTTCCCTGGCTTTTTTCACGCATTCCTCGCCGGCCTCGATGCAGGTGACCTTGTAGCCCTCCCTGTCAAGGTTCATACGGATAAGCTCCAGGATGTCCTCCTCGTCGTCAACAACAAATATGTTTCCCTTTGCCATGAAAACTCCAAATTAAGTTTTAAGTTTTAAGTTTTAAGCAAGAGATTATTTCCTGAAATATTCTCAGTTCAATATACTGTCACATGAAATCCCAAGTTCAAGGGTCTAACAGAGTTCTAACAATCTTCTCATTGAAGGCTAACTGTCAAAAATTTTCCATCTTGGAAAATTTTATTTCTTATTAGTATTTTTTTCCTGTTGCAGGAAAAAAATTTGCTTCAGCGCCTCTTCCCTTGTGCTTATCTTGCCTTCCAGCTGAAGGTCGGCAATGTTTTCGAGAATTTCGCCGAACTCAGGGCCCGGCTTCATTCCGAGGGCGATCAGGTCTTTGCCGGTGACAAGCGGAGGGGGAAGTTTCACTTCGTTCGCCAGTTCGTTCATCCGGTCAAGGAGGAACGTGAAGGAGTTCATAAGCTTGTGACTGGAAATGCAATCTGTCCGGTGCAGTTCAAGTTCGAGGGGAAATGTTTCTTCGGCAATAAGCCGCTTCCATTTTGCGGGACGCATCTCCTGGACATGGGCGTAACGCATATGCTGACGGACGGCATGCACGATGTTGGCGGCGCTTTTTGCCGGGAACCGGAGTCTTTTCAGGATATTCCCTGCGAGTTCCGCACTTTTCTGCTCGTGGGTGTAGAAATGTTCAACCCCGTCATCGCCCGTTGTCTTTGTCAGGGGTTTTCCCACATCGTGGAGGAGTATTGCCCATGCAATTTCAATATCCGGAAAAGCCATGTGCGAGAGCATCAGTGCGGTGTGCTCGAAAACATCGCCCTCCGGATGATATTCAGGATGCTGGGTGACTCCGCTCATCTCAGCGATTTCCGGGAGTATTTCCCTGAGTATCCCCATCTCAAGCATCATTCTCAACGCACGGTCCGGTTCTGGGCCGGTCAGCATTTTGTTGAACTCATCTCTTATGCGCTCCGCGGAAAGGACATTCAGTCTGCCGACAAGCTTCAAAACTGCCGGTCTGATGTCTTCTGAAAGTTCATATCCGAATCTCACACAGAAACGGACAGTCCGGAGAATGCGTAAATAATCTTCGGCGAAACGATCCTCCGCTTTGCCTATGGTCCTTAAAATTCCTTTTGAAAGATCATCCCGACCACCGACAAAGTCATAAATCTTTCCGTCGGACGGATCGTAGAACATTCCGTTGATCGTGAAATCCCTGCGCAATGCGTCCGTCTCGGGATTATCCGTATATTTGACTTCCGTGGGATGGCGTCCATCGAGGTATTCATGCTCCTCTCGGAAGGTAGCAACCTCAAAAGATGTGTCATCAACAACAACATTGATGATTCCGAATGCGGCGCCTATTTCATAACTGCGGGGAAAGATATTGACAACCTCATCGGGTTTCGCGGAAGTGACAATGTCAATGTCCTTTGATTCCCTCCCGAGAAGCATGTCCCGAACCGCCCCTCCTGCGAAGTACGCAATGAAACCTCGGGACTTCAATTCCCGTACGATCTCCACTGCGGAGCGGAATGTAGAATTGCGGTTGTTGATAAGAACTCCCTTGGCGGTCGTTAGTCGTTAGTCGTTAGTCGTCGGAATGGAACGCGATGAATTTAAGACATTACACTTTTTTCTGTTTTCCGGTAACTGACGACTGACGACTGACGACTGACGACTAGCGACTAGCGACCAGCGACTGACGACTCTTCAGAAATCATCACCGTTGTCATATCTTTCTTCCCGGGGATCCGGTTTTTTCAGTTTCTTCAGCCTATTCAAAACCACCATCAGGTAAATCAGGAAACCCATGAGGCAGACGGTCTGGAAATCCACGAACGGCAAGTTGAGCCCGTAATACAGCGTGGCTATTATCATTCCCGGGAAACTTGCATAGATGGCAATCGTCAGGAGATTGGTGAATTTGACTTCGTCCGGAAGCTCCTGTTTACCGGTGAAAAAGAAAAGCATGGCGAAGAAAATGGAAAACAACGATATGAAAAACAATGTCGAGAGAAAGATATTCCAGAAAACAAGTATCAGCATCACAATCAGTACTGCGGCTTGAATATCGAGGAAATTAACCGGAGTTTGACCGTTGTATTTGCCCGCCGGAAAAGCGTTTTTCTCGGCATAGGCGATTATTTTTCCGGCCGGATTTCCCGTAAACTTCTCCCTTTGCGGCATATTGGCAAGAGAGAAAAACAGGGGCATCGCATAATAATCGGCACCCGACTTCACCCATAGCACAACCGAATCCGGCATCCAGAGTACACCCCGCTCGGAAATGCTGTCCTCCGGATTGAAAAGCGATAAATCCTCCCTGTCTGGAATATAATCAATCCTATTTTCGTCAATCCGCTGAAATCTCGCCTTATCAGGACCGAGCGACGGCATAATTCCATCCTGGGAAAACCTGACCTCGCCAAACTCCTTATAAAGGACGCCGCAATATTTCCTTATCATTTTGTCATACGGGGTATACTGCATGGCAACTGCGGCGAAAGAACAGAACATGCAGATAAGGAGAAAATGAAAAATAGCCCTTCCGCACGAGGCTTTCATGAGCTGAAGGAATATGTCCGTGCCACTGCAGATGGAAAACACTATCTTGAAAAAACCGGGATTTTTATTCATTTTCTTTTTTCCTGATAAGCTTTCTAAGAAATTTCATCCTTGCGTAACGGCGCTTCAATTTTCCAAGGGCAGGTTCGATTTTCGCAAACGCCTCTTCTGTAAGCCGGTCCACAAAAAGAATCCCGTTCAAATGATCGACTTCATGCTGAACCGCCCTTGCGAGAAGCCCCCCGCATTCCAATGTGAAACTTTCGGCCCCGAGAATTTGCGCCTGAAAAACTACAGTGGACGGCCTTGCCACTGGAGCATAAATGTCCGGGACGCTCAGACACCCCTCATCCCTGACAGACATAGCCACCCCGAATGAAATGATCTCAGGGTTAATAAGGACAAGGGGCATTCTGTTAAGCAGGATGGCTTCACCCGGAGAGGAAATCCTGACATTGCCGTCTTCATCTTTAGGCAGAGGCACTCCGAGCGCGATTATCCTGAGTCCAACCCCGACCTGGGTCGCGGCAAGCCCCACACCGTCAAATTCAATCATGGTGTTAGTCAGGACTTCCGCAAATTTCAGAATCTTATCGTCGACAGATTTAACATCTTCCGCCTTCTTTGCGAGAAAAGCATCCCCGTAAACCCTCACTTTTTCAATTTTCTTCCCACCAATCCGCATTACTTCATCCTCTTTGATATTATTCTGAAAATTTATTATCATTTGCTCAGGTTAAATTTTTCTGTTACAGAAAATTTACTCTGGATTTAATATTTATTTCATCCCCATCCCTGGCCACTCGGCCACTGGCTGTCAGTTCGCCTTAGTCGCCATCAAGCTCATCGCATCCTGCCTCTTTATCAGGTTTGCGGTGTAAAGATCCCGCAACGCCTTATCCATGGTGATCATCCCGTCTTTCGCCATTGTTTCGATGATTGAACCGATGAGATGGGTTTTTCCTTCGCGGATGGTCGCCCTGATTGCGGGAGTCCCGACAAGCACTTCAAATGCGGCGACGCGCCCTTTCCCGTCGCGTTTCGGTATAAGCCTCTGCGCTACGATTCCCAGAACAGTTCCGGAAAGCTGAAGACGAATCTGGTTCTGCTGATGCGCCGGAAACGAATCAATTATGCGGTCAATGCTCTGTGCCGCATCATTAGTGTGCAGAGTCGCAAGGACAAGATGCCCGGTTTCAGCCGCAGTCAGGGCCGCACCTATGGTTTCCGTATCCCGCATCTCCCCGACCAGTATGACATCCGGATCCTGGCGTAAAACATATTTCAACGCGTTCGCAAAGCTCAGGGTGTCGGCATAAACCTCTCTCTGCTCGACAACGGCCTTCTTGTTGGCGTGGACATATTCAATGGGGTCTTCGACAGTTATGATATGACACGCACGACTCTCATTTATCTTGTCAATCAGGCTCGCCATTGTTGTGCTTTTCCCGTGACCGGTGGGTCCTGTTATGAGAACCAGCCCCTGATGCTTGTCCATCATGCTAACGAGCGTCTTGGGCAGTCCCAGCTCCTCGGGCGTGGGTATACCCTTCGGAATCACCCTGATTGCGCTTGCAACAGTTCCGCGCTGATAAAACCCGTTCAGGCGGAAACGGTATGGCATGAATTGAATTTTGCCGCTGTCGTCTTTCTTCTGGATGTTTATGCTCAATGCGAAATCAATTTCACGCCTCTCCTCGAATATCTCCCTCTGCTTTGAATTCAGAAGACTGAAAAGGAGGCGCTTAGTGTCGGACGGCGAAAGCGGTTCGGTTGCAAGCGGCTTCAGTTCACCGTCTATTCTCAGGCACGGACAGCTTCCCGCAGTAATCAACAGGTCGCTTGCGCCATTGGAAACAGCGCTGTGAAGAAGGCGTTTCATGTTTATGACCTTCTCGTCCTGCGCCTCAATGTCAAGGTCTCCGCGGAAAGTGTCAATGCCACTTTCCATTCCCTGCACCAGGAGAACAAACTCCTCCCTGTTCGTCGAGGCGGAACAACCCGACTCCAGCGTTATTTTCCCCGCCTTGCAAAGTTCGGCCAGCGCGCGGGAGAAGGTCTGCATCCCGTCCTCGGATCCGCGTTTTATCATGTCTTCGAGATCGGAGAAATGCCTTCCTGCAATCACACGCCTGACAAGCGGCGTCCCCTTGAGGATTTCCACCGCCGGAATCATTCCGTCCCCGTTGACCCCGGGAACAAGACGCTGCGCCACTATCCCCTCGATGGCAAGCGACAGGTCTGCCGCCGCCTGCTCGCGCAGATGCTCGGGAAAATTGTTCACGATCCTTTCAATGCACTGGATGACGTTCGCCGTATGGACCGTGGAGATCACGAGATGTCCGGTAAGCGCTGCGGATATCGCAATCTGCATTGTCTCCAGGTCGCGCATTTCACCTATGAAAATGACATCCGGACTTTCACGCACGACATTTTTCAGGGCTTCGGCGAAACTCGACGAGTCCGCACCAATCTCGCGCTGCGTAATCAGGCTCTTCTTCTCGCTGTGGACAAATTCTATGGGATCCTCGATTGTGACAATGTGCTTTGCGAACTTCGCATTTATGTGATTCAGCATCGCCGCCATCGTCGTTGATTTTCCGCTTCCCGCCGCACCGACAATCAGCACAAGCCCCCTCGGACGTTCCGCGAATTCCGCAAGCGTCTTCGGCAGATTGAGATGGGCGAAATCAAGCTCTCCTGACGGAACAAGCCTGGCAACAAGTCCGGGCTGGCCCTGCTGAAGCAGGAAATTTATCCTGTAGCGGACCCCGTCAAGCGACAGTCCGGTGTCAACACTTCCCGCATGCTGATATTTTTTTTCGGCATCAGGGGAGAGAATCTGCATCCGGAACTGTTCGATTTCAACTGCGGGCACAGGCGGCACGTTGAGCGCCTGGATCAGCGTACTCACCCTTACATACGGGATTTTACCGGCGGAAACGAAAAGGTCGGACGCGCCTTGCACGGTCATTTTGTTCAGCAGTTCATCTATCATAATCTGCACCATTCCTGTTGTTGGTTAAAAATACGGGTCTCACCCCCGAATTTCAAGGCGTGGATGAAGATAATGGACGAGCTTTAAAAATTACAAGAAATCCGTTGTCTTCAACAAAACATGATAATGGTTCGGAAGAACAGCCCATGAATAAAGCCCGATGGAATTTCCTCTCAAAAGATACAAAAGAGCATCCTCGAAAGCAGAAATTCTTTCCGGGAAAAACCCTATGATATTCTTGTGTTCGTAACATGCTGCGGTGATGTGAAAACGAGGTTTATCACCTTGGATATGGAGAGGACTATGCCATGGAGAGTCCTGCGTTTTTCGCAACTCCAGGAGAGAGTCCCGCTGTTCACGATTCATCTTCCGCCAGCTGTACAAGAAAATTATCTCCTACAAAACTCCATGCTGAAATGTTAAAACAAGACAAAGAACACGCTAAAGCTGTGAACTCCAACAAGAAATCAGCAAAAAAAAAGGCACTGCGAGCACCTGTTCAAATCTTTTGCCTTCCGTTGGAGTTCACAGCTTCAGCGTGTCTTATCTTTTCTTTCTCAACCGAATACTATTTCACCGAAGTCTTCCGGACGGTGGAAGTTCAGCTCCTTGACAGGTTGCCATGACGCCCAGTGCTTATGACTGGTCAGATCCCCGCACTTGTAGAAATTGGCGCGCCAGGTCTGGCCGGTTACCGGCAATTTCAGCCCGTTAGATTTGATGAACATTTCAAAAGGTATGAAAAATCCCACACGCCATACAGTAGGCTCAGTGATTTCCGGTTCCACAACGCGCGGCATTGTGTGAAAAATCCGGAATCCGGAAATATCCTCCGGCTCAAGTTTGCGAAAATCCTTGAAGCCTTTCGGGCTACGAGTGTGGTCAATCACATGGTAAACCAAAAGAGTCCCACCGCAGTTCATTTCGAAGTTCAAATACCCTTTCCCGCACGGCGGCCCGACAAAAAACTCGACACAGCTGTCTCCGCAGACAGATGCCTGGAATTCCGTTTGAACCGACCTGACATAACGGTCATGCACCTGGAACATGCCGTAAATCCCGGTGTCGTCATACAACATGCGGCATTGAACCGTCGGCCTGTGGTCTGAACTCTCAGGGCGGAAATTCCCTACAGTCAAAGGTTCTCCGGTCATCCATGCCGGACTCGTCCACGCGGCATCCAGCGGAGCCGGCGCTTTTATTTTCTTCACCATGTACATTTTCTCATTCCTTCCAGTTATATTGATATCTTGTTAATTTTTTCAGTTCCTGAAAAAATTTTCTAAGTATTTCCCGCAATCCCCTCCAGGCGCCGTTCAAGCGCCTTCAAATCCTTAGGCTGATACTTCTTGCCGAGTTCAGACTTCAAAAGTCCAACAGCCTTTTCCAAAGCACCGCTGTCAAGATACACATCAACAAGTTTCATTACAATGGGGACGTCCTGTGACGGACGATCCTCCTTCCTGAGATACGCGGTTATGAGTTCATGCGCATTCTGAAAATCCTGCGTCTTATCGACAAATATGTCAACCAAAAGCGCAATCACATGGCAGTTGCCCGGATCTCTTCCGAGAAGTTCCTCAAGGTCTGAAACAGCCTCATCATATTTTTCATTTGCGATTTTCGCACGGATCAGGGGAAATTCAGGTGGCGGTGGCGGCACGTTTTTCCCAGGATGATATATTCCGGACGAGAGACTGTTCCCAAGCCATGGCCCTGTAAATTTTATCGCAAGGATGTACCCGGACACGAATCCGAACGGAACGGTCAGCAATATCAGCCCCCCTAACCCCATCCCAATGCCTGACACTGCAAGGGCGCCCGCGCCAAGCATCAATACAAGCCATATTATTTTAGTAAATGTATCCATGATGGTATTGGAAAATTTTCCTGTTCCAGAAAAATTAAGGCGGATTACTTATACGGAGTGGAAATTGGCTTTGTCTTCTTTAGACAGAGATTCAAAATCTTTCTTCCTGGTATAAATAAGTTCATGATCCCCAATCCCACGGATAGAGATGGATTTGAGGAGCCAAGTCTGAAGTGTCGCCTCATCCCATTGTGTCTCAGGGTCAAAGCCGCGTCTTGCGAAAGCAAATCGCAATCCGTGCAATTTCTGCAGCCGCGCGGCCAGATTGATACACGAACCAACATAATCATCTCCGTTGCCTACAGAGAAAACGGTGCCCTTGGCGATGCCGCACCTCAACCGCGAAGGGGCATCAACCACTTTCTTCTTCATCTTCGGATAAAAGTCGCTTTCGTATTTGCCGCAGATTTCAAAAAGTGATGTTATCAGATTATGCTGCGCGATGACTCCCATGTTCTCCGTATCCCACAATATGAGCAGGCCATCCCCCATGAACTTGGTCAGAAATGGGAGGTCGTGCCAAAGCAGGGCCTCTTCATCCTTGTCCTCCCTGAGAGTTTCATCCCTTATGGAATCAAATATCCACATCAGGAAGCTGTTAAGGAAAACCGGAATTGAGAGATGAGGTTCGATCTGACCGCAGAATGTTGTAAACCCCTGCAGGTCGAACAACGCGGCAATCGCCGATATTGAACGGGCTTCCTGATCGATGTCCCCCAATCCTAAAACACTTGGATTGAACGACTCAAGTGATGATTTTTTTATGCGTCTGGCGGCATTCTTACTGTTTAGAATGGCATCAGGCGGTATTCTGAAAGTGGGCATATTGCACGGCCGAAATCGTTAATTACTTTTTCATAGAATAACATGGGCAAAGTGGCTTATCAAGTGCTCTTCCAGCGAATAAATCAGTGAAATCAATAAAACTTGGTTGCCATTACCTTAACAGTGAACATATTATGTATTATATATACAGAAGAAACAATGAGGGGAGATCGGTTAAATGGAAAAAAAAGAATTGATACAGGCGATCAGGCAGATGAGCAAATGCATTGCCGATTACAACACGGCGGAAAAGAACGCCCCTCAGAAAACAACAGAAAAAGCATCCCTCGACTCCATCATGGACAAAGTGGCTCAAAACAAAGAATTGCTTGAAGCGAGAGACCAGCTCCTCAAAGAAGCCCACTCCCTCGGCACGACGGGAAGAGTTTGCCCGATATGTCACGGAACCGGAAAGGCCTGACCAGCACTGACTGCCTGTCCAGTTATTTCATCTTGCCGTCTCCGATCCGATAAGATTTCTTCTTGAGCTCCAAAATGAGATTCCGGCCTTTACCGGTCTTGAAGAATTTCTCACTCGCCATTGCATCGGCGCGAATCTGATATTCCTCTGAATATATCAACTTCCAGAATCCATTAAAACGTTTTGTGTAAAGAGTACCATGAAACTCGGGATCGTTATGTTCGAACAATCTGCGCCCAAGATCATTGGTTTGGCCGACAAAGGTTCGGCCTTCGGGGTTTTCTAGGATATAAAGGTAATAGGTCATAAGAAGATTGGGTCCTACAGCAGGATTCGAATCCGCTAATCGGACTTTTGGCCTGCGATTCGCCTTGGCGAATTAACAGCCACTTCAAGAAGATTGGCTCCGACAGCAGGATTCGAACCTGCGACCAAGTGGTTAACAGCCACCTACTCTACCGCTGAGCTATGTCGGAGTATTTTTCATACTCTTTGGAACCTGCGATTCGCCTTGGCGAATTAACAGTCACCTACTCTGCCACTGAACCATGTCCAGAGTATTTTTCATACTTTGCGGAACCTGCGATTCGCCTTGGCGAATTAACAGCCCCCTACTCTGCCACTGAACTATGTCAAAGTGTTTTCACATGTAGCGGCGCTTATTCTAACATGACTAGCAATAAAAACAAGCGGCTATTCAAGGTTTTTTTGCAACGAAGTCCTAATCAGCCTATTTATTTCCCTATTACCGGATTTCCGCCGTACCAGTCCAGCAATAGAACCTTCACATCCTTGTCCTTTTCATCAACCAGGCGTTGAAACTCCCTCAAGTCGCTCATGCCGTTCTTTCCGCTATAATGGTAAGGTGTGACTTCTCTGGGCTTCATCACCAGGACTGCGGATGCCGCCTGCTCAACCGTCATTGTGTATGGAAGATTCATGCAGAGAAAAGCAAAGTCCATATTCGACAAACTCCGCATTTCCACAGTGTCTTCCGTATCGCCGGAAATATATATTCGTTTCCTGTTCAAGTTCAGTACATATCCGTTGTCGCGCCCCTTCGGATGAAACTCCGTACGGCCCGCAGTCGTGTTATAAGCAGGAACCGCCTCGATTCCGACCCCCTTGACGGCAGTCTCCTCTCCATTCCTCAATGGAACCCCGTATCCAAGTTTATCGGTCACGGTTTTCGGTCCGACAACCACAGTGTCCTTACCCTTCAGCGAGGCAATCAGCGATAGATTGAAATGATCGAGATGAAGGTGCGTGACAAGGATGATGTCGGGCTTTGAAAACAACACGAACCTGCCGGCGTCTCCGACAGGATCAATATAAATAGTGTTCTCCCCCGCCTGAATGACCATTGTGGCGTGTTCTATGGGGGTAAACTTAATGTCATCCCCGATTTTTACCTGTTTCCGCCCGTCGGCTCCGGAGCAGGCAAATGCCAGAATGACCGGGGCGAGAGTGAACAATGCTTTCAGTTTCATAAAATGCCCTCCGTTGATTTGCTATTCACTAGTTGCATTCACCAAGAGAAAGGGACAAAAAGATAATCATACATAATGATTTGCC
Organism: Victivallis vadensis; assembly: GCA_945883805.1. Lineage (GTDB taxonomy): Bacteria > Verrucomicrobiota > Lentisphaeria > Victivallales > GWF2-50-93 > GWF2-50-93. Next base: position 20,463 of record CAMCYE010000010.1, read on the forward strand.
CGCCGAGATTATCGTATTCACGTGATACGTTGTATTTCAGGATCAGTAAAAATGTCTTTTTCATCAAAGCTGCTGGTGGAGAACTCCGAGACCACTGCGCCCTCCGGCCCCGACTGGAACCAGTGAAGGGTATCCGGCTTGAGGGTATATTGTTCTCCGGGATTCAACTCGATTTCATGCCACACGGTGTACGTATCTTCTCGGTCACGTGGAGGTACCGCCTTCGGAGAATTCTTCTTCAAACCCGGAACATATAAATATATCTTCCCCCAGCGGCAACGAAAAGTTTCCTCCTTGCCTGGGTTGATTCTGCCGATTCTGGGATGGCGGTGCTCTGGGAATGTCTGCCGTGGCAGCAGTGCCAACTCCTTGGCACAACAACGCTCTGTATTGATATAGACAAGCACTGACATCCCGGTCTTCTCGAATTGTCCGAGTCCTAAATCGGCAATCTCTATTTCCTTTTTTTCATCCTCCGTCAAAATGATGTTCGCATTGTTATAAAGGGCAATCGCTTGCTTCCGATATCGATTGGCATTTTCCTTCGTCAACATTTTTGCTCCTGTAAAGTGATTTCAAAATTACGAAAATGAAATAAAGATCTGAAAAAAATCCGTGCTATTTTAATTTTAGGGAACTAGGCTTTTCCGCATGCGCCAGTAACCCATCAGCCAACTGCCCACCGCCAATTCGCAGATGCTCTCGGAAAGCGGGCCATGATAGTTTCTCGGCTCGCCGTCTTCATTGATGTAAAGGAATCGTTTCGGGTCGGTGTTTTTCTGCAGGAGAAACAGCCCCAGCTTACGCGCATTCAGTTTTGGGAAATAATGGTCTGCAATCGGCGCCATGCCGGCCATGCGCAATACTTCCGATGACTTTTTGGTGCGCTCCTCGTCAACATAGCCGAGACCATTGTCCAGTACCATGTCCGTGTGCGCCTCCCACAGTTTTCCGATAGCGATTTTGAGTCTTTCATCGTCAAGACCTTCGCCTATGGCAAAATGAAAACCTTCGACCATGAGTGCGGCCAGATTGAAATGAATCTGAAATTTACCGTCGGCATAGTCATCTATTATCTTGTCAAAACGCTTCAGCGCTTTCCTGTATTTGACATCGCCTGTGATATTGTACGCGCACATCAGTACTGGCAACAGGATTGATATTGCATGCGGCCGGTTCTCCGGAGTGACCACAAATGATTCCCGGCGCGGATGAATGAACCCGCGCGCCTGATGGTAATCGGCCATGGCAACTATGTAATCGTCAATAATCCGCTTCTGCGATGCCGGAGCATAGCGCTGATAAGAGCGCAGCGCCGCCAGACATTTCACCTGCTGGTCGGGACTGAGTTCGTGAGAGTATGCACACTTGCGGATTCCGCCGAACGGTTTTGGCAGAAAACCTTTTTCGAAAAGTTCGCCCTGATAGAAAACCTGCATGATGGCACCGACCTGATGAGCCGCAGTCCCAAGAGCCTCTCCATCTCCTGTCACCTCAAACCGATCCACCTGACTGCTTGCGTATTCCCCTGTCCCCATGAGAGAATTCTCATAGGCGTAATATTCGGCCGGACTGGTGATGTTCGGATGACACACAGGCATCAGATTATAAGACTTCAGCTCGGTGTCAGTCCACGGCTTCAATGTCTTCGCATTCATAAACGAGTACACAAGTCCGCACTCGTCCACCATGTGTTTCTCGATAAAATTGCGAATTTCGCGCTCCTGCGGCTCTAGGCGTTTAAGAGCCTTTTCGGAAAACTCCACATCCTCCCAGGCTAGTTGCGGCGCATTGCATTTGCAACTTTTCCCACAGTTCGATTTCTTAACAGATTTAATTGGCATTTTTCACCTCGTCTTCTTTAATAAGTTCCGGAATTTTAGAGATAAATCTTGCAGGATTCCCGCCCCATATTTCTTTTTCAGGCACACTCTTGACTAATACGGAACCGGCGGCGATCACAGAGTCTGCACCGATGGTCACGCCCTTCAGGATTATGCAATGGGCTCCGATGAAGACGCGGTCTCCTATGCGTACAGGCGCAGTCTTGACACCGGAATTCCGGTTTATCCTTTCAGTGTGATATATGGAATGAAAGTTGCTGTCGTATATGTTGCATCCTGCGCCGATATAGACATATTCGCCAATCGTAACGGAGGTTCTTGCAAATATTCCGGTATTGGAAATCCCAGTATGACTTCCAATTTCTATGATTCCTTCCGCCATGGACATTAGGGCAGTCCTCAGGCCTCCTACCGGATTGGCCTCATATCCCGAGTTTATCCGCACGTTCTTTCCAATACGAATCCTGCCAGTGGCATCTCTCCTCATCATAATCCGTCCATTGATTCGCGGAAATTCTTCATATTCCACATGATAGCGGCTGAAAATTTTCCGATTGAAATAGTTGTCCAGAAATTTCATTTAAATCCCCTTTTTTTGCAATTTATTGCACATGTGTTTTTCTTTCTTGTTCAAGACTTTTCAGTCCAGTTTTAGTACGATATATGTATAAGGCTCATCAATCTTCAGGATTAAGCCTTCGGCTGGTACAGTCTCGGGTAATGATAAATAGCCGGATGTTTCAAGCACCGATATTTTTTTTCCGATTAAATGGTCGGGCAACTTTATGGTGTCTCTGGTTATTTTTTCTTTATAATCTATATACACAATATAAGCATCTCCCTCCTGGTGATAATATACAGCATTTGTATTGGGATAAGCATCTGGGGCAAAATATTGGCGATAGGCTACGCAATGGAATTCTTTACCGGCCGGAATCCGTCCTAGTTTATTATCTATCGCGTAGGGATAACTCTTGGAGGAAGTGTAAACAAAAAGGGAGTTCTCGGTATTTTTCGCCCTTTCCCCCAACTTCGACACTCCGCTCAAGGGGGAATAACCGATGACGTAACCTACTTTTGATGTAATTTCATCATTTACTTTTTTTTCGGCAATCTGAATAAAGCGGTCTGGTAAATTCAACGAATTTTCAATATTTTTCTCGTTGGCGTTGAAAAACAGTGGAGCCGGGATCGGCGGCACAAAATCTTGTCCTTTGCGGAAGTCATATTTTATTTTATTTTTTTCAAACGGCAAGCTTTTGGGAACATAGTAGGTATAACTGTCAAACACATTTTTATTCAATGGTGCGGATTGGATAAACCCCATGTAGTCAAGGATGAAATCACAGTTTGCCCTGGAATTGTATTCAATTATGCAGCTACCCATGGGAGAAAGGCGATATGTGATATTATCACTTATGATTGAAGCAATTTCATCATCGGTAAAATTGACGACTTTGCCAGGATTGGCTTTGATTACGTTCAGCAATGAAATTGGATCAATTATATCTGATTCCTCCCGTATTGTCAAAAAATTGCAAAGAGTAGGCTCTTTGTCAATAAGTGTTTTCTCTCCATCGCACAGATATTGCACTCTTTTGATGCGGACAAATGGATGCAGTTGAACTTGATTATTGCTGATAATTTGGCAGGCTCGTCCATTTACGGCATTCTTGAGCTGATCCCCTGTAAAGGATGAGTTGAATTTCCAAATTGCCGAACCGCTTGAATTCTCCGACAGGAGCCAGACATTGACGGGACTAAGAACTTTTACTACATAAAATTTATTATTGGCGCCATCGAGCCAAATACTGCCTAGATCCTGGTTAGTAAAGTTGTATCCTTTTACTTCTAGGTTTCGCCCATACGAAAAACCGTGGTTAGCTCCTAAATATGTGCCATTAATCTTCCATGGGGTTGAGTCATCTCCACATTGGTGAATGACAAGCGGAGGGGCTGAGTCCATTTTATTCTCCGGCGTCGTGGCTGGAATCAATGTGGTATGAGAAAAATTTATCTGGCCGTTCGACCCTTTGTTCATGACAATCACCACATCCTGGGAAGAAGAGAAACCGCTTCGGATAAAGACAATATCTCCATCTTTGAATACCCTCACTTTGTCGGGAGGCGCCTGGGCATTAAGCATAGATTGCATGCCTGTCAACGTCATAATAATCACCTTTAAATTAATAGTATGAAAAAGTTATTTGCCTTAGAAAAAAAGGACTTCTTGTTAGACAAAATCAAGCATGATTACAACGGCATTAAAATCACTGCTTCTCCGGGCTTGCAATTCAGATGCAGCGGGAGTTGAACCGGAATGTTTTTTTCCTTGCCCCTGCTCAGTTTCATTTTCGGGTTCCCGTCCACCTGAATTGCAATTTCACCGCCAATCAGACTTTTGATATTGATGGACTTAAGTTTGAAATCTTTTCTTTCCGCGCCAATCAGAAACGCTCCGGGCAGACGGATATTCGAAAAGGAAATGTCCTTCATGTCATCCGGCACACCGGGAAAGAGATGGGTCATCCCCCCCTTGGTGTGGACAAGCATTTCATAAATAGCCGTTGCGTAGCCCATCGTGCCTTCCAACTGCATTGTCTCCGTTGTTTCGAGAGGCTTTTTCAGCAGTTCCTTCAGACTGCTCCGGTGTACCGAGAGTCCGCGGAACCTCGGAATATAAACAGTGGTCATGCCTTCATTGACAAATAACTTCCTCCACATCTGCAGAATCATCCATGGCGAATCTTTAAAACCCATTCGCGCCTGAATGATGGCGGCCCACGGCATGCACCATTCACTCCAGTGCCCCATCCCCTTGGATATCCAGTGGTCAATGGAGTTCTCTACAATCTCCTGTTTTTCCGGCGTGAGTTCTCCCAGGGATTCGAAAGGGTAAATAGATGAAAGATGCGAATGATGCCTGTGGCAGAAATCCAAATCCTGGCCTTCCCATATGGCAATATGTTCTTCCCCCGGCTTCCCGATCAGCGTGTAAAGCGGCAATTTCTCCTTTATTGTCTGCCAGATGGGGCGCGGCTGTTTTTTCAAGATCCGCGACGCTTCCAGCAAGGCATCCGACAGCATGTGGATGCATGCCAGCTGCCAGGATGGATCCTTTCCCATCAGCCTAGGACGGATATCATTTCCGAATTCGGCGGAAATGCACAATGGAATGGAGAGCCGTCCGTCTTTTTCCTCAAGCATTTCCTCATAGACCCGCATGACTCCGTGCATGAACGGATACGCCCGTTCCCGGAGGAATTCGACATCGCCGGTGTAAAGATAATACTGCCAGTACATTTGAGCTATCCAGCCGGTGCAGGCGTGATCAATTAAAACTCCAGGCCCGCCATATAGCATTTCCCCACGGTCATCCACGCACATGCCGATAATGAGACCATCGTCTATTCCGAAAAGAACTTTTGCATTGCGCCGCAGAACTTCCCGCCAGGAATCAATCCTGTCAAACAGGGGCATGACATGTTCAAGCTGATTGGAGCCGAACGCCAGGGAATACAACTGCTGTACATTCACGTTGAAATGGTAGTCGGCATTCCATGGCGGCATCTGATATTCCTCCACCCAGGGCCCCTGCAATCCGGCAGGCCATGGACAGAGCGGATTTGTGGCCGCTCCGAATTTATAGATGGCATAAAGATAAAACTTGTTGAAGAAATCATCCGGCAAAATCACGGAGGGCACACGTTTCCAATAAGCCTGCCACCATTTTTCATTGGCTTTACGTGTCGTCTCGACACCTTTTTTTACCGCATCCAATGCCAGCAGACTGGTCGCAGCAATCGCCTTGCCTGCATCGTTTCCTCTTTCCACGGCAATCACATATCCCTTGTCTGCCTGTTGACAAATTGCCGCCATGGCAGGGTCAGCCGGACATTCCTGCGCCCAGCCCCGTGTTGCAGGCTTCTCCACTAAGACCGGTTCCGGAAATGCAAAATACTTAAGCTGTTTCCCCACCCATTCCCATGCCGTTTTAACGGTCACGCCGCAAATCATGCTGTCCGGATCCTGAATCCACAAGACATTCTGATTTACGCTTAAATCGAAAATAACAGGATGTTTGCCCTTCTTTCCTTCAGCGGAAATCCAGACGGTCACGGTTCCTTTCTCCAGATCCAATTCCCCTTTGACTGGAAGATGCCCGGATTTCAGTTTTATTTCAAAGCGACCGAATGGCAGGCGCCATGGAGCGTGGACATTTGATGGTTTAGGTTTTACGGGAAAGATATCCTCCATCCATGACGTATCGGCAGGATTGTATGATTTTTTTATGTTCTCGTAGGTCGTCACCCCTTCAGTGGGACGGTATTCTCCCCTGTGATCCCAGAAATCAGCCCGGTTCACTGTGATATTAATGCTGTCTTTTCCCCAGACAAGTGCTCCGAACAATCCATTGCCCATCGCAATTCCGGTATGCGGACGAGGCAGAGGAAATGAAAATTCTATGTTTCGCACGATTCATTCTCCGTTATTATTATATATTTATTTAGCAACCTGTTATAGATATAAAGCTATTATCCGATGCGCATCCATTATCGAGCTTGCATTACAAGTAAGGCTGACGCCAGTATTATACAAGTCTACGATTCAACCCAAAAGCAAGTCATCTAATCTCTTCTCCAAACTATTAATTCACGGAGAATTTCCGTAACCTCCCCAATCATCAATAGCCTTTCTTGCAGCGTAAATATTTTCCGGTGGAGCAAAACGAGGGACGGCGCAGCCTGAACCGAGGATGAACCGTCCACCAGGCTTTCCGGCTTCAATGCAATGCCTGGCTTCTTCGTATACTTCCTGCACCGTTCCCCGTAGCATGGTAAGGCAGCTCAATCCGCCCATAATGGATAAACGGTCTCCGAGGATTTTCTTTGTGTGGTGCACGGTCATGCCACTGGTCGGATCCATGCCGTCCATAACATCGATGCCTGTCAGCGGAACAATGGATAAAAGCGGATTGTAGTCGCCACAGCAGTGCATGTAGCAAAAAACACCCAGACGATGGGCTTCAGTGGCTACATCTCGGTATGCCGGAAGACAGAACTCTTCGTATATTTCCGGTGAAATGACGCTTCCAGAGGCATACGAATCGCCGATATATATACAATCCACACCGCATTCGACAAATGCACGGACTTTCTCGATAGACACCGCGACTGATTTCTCGATCAATGCCTTTGCCAGGACTGGATCATCGTAGAAGCACAGGAGTGCCGGTTCGGTACCGCCAAGTTTATCAACCATATAACTGATTGCCTGCCCTCCAACCATGCCGACAGTAAAAAGTCCGTGGGAACGAGCCAACAGCATAGTCTCCTTCACATAATCAAAAAAACCGCCATCAATGTACTCTTTCGCAATCAAAAACGGCAACGCTTCAGCATCGTGCACTGAAGCTACTGGCGGGGGCGGATTGTACGGAATGAACAATCCTCCGCCTTTGACATCGAAAAACCCCTCCGCTTTTCCGGAATCAATATCAAACTGGACAAGGTTGCCATCGGTCTCCCTGACTGTTTTACTCCGGAACCATTCGCTGCTTGATCCTATGGTGAAACGGACGGCATCAGCCCGGTATCGCAACGCCGCCTTCAGCATGCATTCCGGACCGAGGCGGGGATTTATGAGCACATCCTCAAAACGTAGGCCACTTGCGTGACAGGCGTGATCAGTGAATATTGTCGGAAAAAAAGGTACGCGGTCTGGAAGCCTCCCGCAGAAAACCCTGGCAACTCGCTCTCTAGAGTCAATCATGTATGTCAATCCTCCGCTTTATTTGTTCTGCGACAACAAAAAGTCACACGCCCTGTTGAAAAGTTCAGTCCCCTCGGTATTTTCGATCATTACGCGTTCAAAAGCCTCTTGTGCATTCCCCATGCGATCCGAACACAGGAATTTCCGGTATGCCGAATCCGTTTTTTCATAAAAACTCCCGTCAAGCAGAGGAATGAAATTCTTATCTGCCTTCATTCCAAAAGGCAAATAAACAGAGTGCCTGGTGTTGCCGCAGCAAACATAGTTCAATGATTTTCCAGGCTCCTCCCTGTCTATGACCTGGAGTTGTGCAGATACGGTCATCCAGAAATGAACAAGGTCGTCATTGCAGAGCGAGTCAGGAACATTTTCCCTGTCACGAGAGAAGGCGAAAACGTCCTCAACGCCAAAGACTCCGTTCTTCTTGCTCATCAGTTCAGTCAACCTTTTTCTCCTCGTCAATGAGTTTTCAGACGGGGGGGCTGACTCCCACGCCACGGCCTTGGGCGTGATGAAATTATTTGAAGCAATCACCGTGCCTTTTGTAACACGCTGAACCGAATAATCCTCAGACGTGCATTCTATTACAATCCCTGCCTCCTTATCGACGAAGAGGAAGATGGAGCCTCTGTTTTTGCCGGCTCCGCCAACCATCTTGCCTGCAAAAAGTTTTTCAAGATTAATCAGAACTTCATCTAGCGTATTGCTGTTTTCACCCAGATAACGCAGGATAAGGCAATCATTTAACGTGGGCTCATCGGTTACCAGTTCAGTTTTCGAACCGGTGTTGTTCGCTCCTGCCAAGGGGGAGGAACTGAAGAAATGCGCAACGCCAAGATTGCCTATGTCATGGCCAAACTGAAAATTCTTGCCTAACTTACTGACGATCCTGAAACACTGCACGTTATTTCTCTCATCGCGTATCTTGAATAAAGAGTTCTTATCCTTCCCTATTGATATGAACGACGTGCAATTCTCAGCCTTTTTGGCATGAAAATCCGGAGGCAGGCAGTTCAACATCAGGATTGATTCATATTCTACCTTTGCTCCGTCCGCAATTCCTTTTGTCTCATCAAGCCATTCCACAGATATCTTGCCGAGAAGTTTCTCGAAATCAGAAGCCCTGGCAGTCATGACACCGTCACTTATGCTTTTATCCTTCTGGATTTCCCGCATCGTTGAGATCCGATGTTCCAAGTGTCTTTTCCAACACCGGCCCATTGCCAAACCGTTCGCATAATTCTCGCCATTCAGTTCTATAAACTTGTTCATCAGATTATACCTGCGTTGTAAATTTCGGATATTACTTCAACTCATTGACATGCACGATGCGTTTTTCCCGGATGGATAATTCAGCGGCAAGCGGTATCAGCATGCTGTTCTTTGCCATTGCCCCGTCCACCATAGGTTGTCCACCTTCGATTATGCAGCTTATGAATTCGTTGAAAACACTCCCGCCAATGTCATTTGTTATTTCGTCTGAGAGATTAATCGAGTAGGACTCTTTGTCTCCCCCCGCTTTGACAACATGGACTATTTCCTTGTCATTGCTTGAAAAGAATATTTTTCCCTCCGTCCCTATCACCCCAAATTCCCGATAGTGATATTTTCGGGCTAGAAAAGATATCCCGACCATGCTTCTGGCACCGGATTCATAATCTGTTATTATCCAGGCATTGTCTATAATGCCGCTTTCAATGCCGTGCGGCTTATGATGCTTCATTATGTTGCCATTTGCATAAACAGATATAGGCCTGCTGGCAATCCACATGTCAAGAATATCGTAATGATGGCAATTCTTTTCGACAATGGCACCTCCGCTTTTTGCCGGATCCCAGACCCAGTCTTTCATAGCGGCAAAAGGATCCCTGTATTCAGTACACCATGCCATGGCGACTTTTCCTATTTCGCCCCTGTCTATAAGCTCTTTCACCTTGTGATAACGGTGCCTGTAGTGCATCTGCATTGCAAAAGAAAGGACTTTACGGGATTTCTCAGCAACGGCAATCATCTCATCGCATTTTACAAGACTGAGCTCCATAGGCTTCTCGCACAATACGTGAAGACCGCTTTCCAATGCCTTAACCGTCATTTCCGCATGCAGATAATTAGGAGTCGCGATATAAACGGCATCAAGGGAGGCACCTTTGAACATTTCCATATAATCCTGATATGTTTCAATCCCGTAACCAAATTCGTTTTCATACATTTTCTTGGCATGTACAAGCCGCTCTGCGTTTATATCGCAAAGTGAGACAATCTGCATTTTATCTTTCGATTCCCTGAATACGCATCCACCATGAAGACATGTTCTCTGCCCTGTTCCTACAATCCCGATTCTAATTTTTTTCATGTAACCCTCCGTTTCAAGTAATGTTTATATTGATTTATGGCGCAATATAATTTTCGCCGCCGCATTTTTCCCAATGGCGATTGACTTTTAGCAACAACAGTCCCGCCACCACCATTAGTATGGCTGGCCAGAGATAGACGTATTGATAATTCTTGACATAATCAAAAAACAAACCGCAGACAGGGCTGACTATCATCAGGATGAACCCGGTAATGAACCCATTGCAGCACGCAAATTGCCCAAAGCGGTCTTTGGGCATAATATTCGGCAGGTAACTGCTGTAGGTTACTCCCCAGAAAAATGCAGAAATATTATAGATTATTGTCACAACAACGTAACTGACAGCGTCGCTAACCAGGAAAAATCCGACCAACTTTATTCCTGCCAAGATAAAGGCGAACAACACGATTACTCTTTGACTTTTCCAGCGGTCAATGAAATTACCTCCAAAATAGGCCAGGGGTATCACTGCAATCGTTGTCCAGGCACGGATTTTGCCCAAAGTGTCCATGCTCATATTGAGTGTTTCCTTCATAAACAGTATGTCAAAAAGATTACCGGCCAACTGCGATATGCCGTAAACTGCAAATGCCATATACAGCCATAAATATAATGGATGCCGAAAACACTCATGGCGATAACTTTTGAGTATGGAAAACAAACCAATCCGGCCATCAGTTGCAACGGGAGGCGGTTGCACAGGCTCCTTCACTTTGAGACAGACTATCAAGAAACCGATTCCATACAGCAGTGCGGCCCCGAAAAATAAAAGATGTGGATTTGTATCAGCCAGTCCCATGAAAAAGTAGCTAAAAATGAATACTGCTGCTAATCCAAAAATCCTGAAAAGCGACATGAACCGTCCCATAAATCTGCCATCAACAACATCAACCACCAAAAAACTGTAACAACCCGAACAGATCGAATTAAACAGCGCATAAATAACTAAAAACGCACACATTATCAACGTTACAGGGGCAATCCCAAGCGCCTTGAGGATGGAGTCAGCCCAGGCATTCTGACCAAGCATGCGACCAATATATGGGGCGTAGGGAAGCATGACCAGAGATAGGCAAATGATGGGTATAGAGGCGGCTAGAAAAGGAATTCTCCTCCCCCACCTAGTCCTGGTCTGGTCTGATTTATAGGCTACTATCGGCATGATAAATAAGCCGATAAATCCGGGTATAGTACCCAGGATCAGGCTGATTGCGGTATTGGACAATTGACTGTTTTTCAACATGACCGGAACCACGTTGGGTACCAGTTGCTCCATGAGCACTAAAACAAAATCCCCCCAGAAAAGCCAGCCAAAAACTATCCACATCATCGGTGGTATTTTAGTTATTTTAGCCATTTTTATTTTTCATCTTCAGGAACCAAAAACATTTTTCCGAATTTATTTTTATCCTCAAAAAAGTTATTCTCTAAAACCACCCAAGATGAATTTTCCGATGGCCCCTTGTTTTCCCTGGCAAAATTTACCCGATAGACCTTGTTGTTGCCGTCAGTGTTAAGTGCGGCAAACGGAATAATTGCTTCAGCCATCCATGCGCCTTCGGTTTCGGTGGCAACCGCTTTCCAATCAAGATTTTTCAAATGATCCCACTTGCCGTTTTCATCGACCTGTGCATCTAGCTGCGTGCCATTTTTGTCAATAACCAGGTGCCAGAAAGTTTTAACTTCAGCATTGTCAGACAAGAAAATCTCGACACAATCGCTACTGAAAATTTCCCTATCATCTCTTTTGAGCGGTTTTCCAACGACATTTTGATCTTTGCAATAGAATGCCATATACAAATTCCGTTCATCCTTTGCCAACAGCACCCGGGTGAAATTATCGGCGGCTGCGCCTCCTATTTTGCTGAGCCCCTCGATAACTCCATCGGATTTTTCCGTTGCCGACATTTTCTGCCAAAGGGAATCATTCAATAATCCGTCAGCCACAGGAGCTTTATCATCCTTTTTAAGTGAATAAACGGTAACTTCGCGCTTGCCCGGGACATTAATGCTGGAAATCCCGCCCTGCATCCGATTTGTCAACATTGTTTTAACCGCCGTTGAATTGGAACCTAGAAACTTTTGATATTCCGCATTATTGAGAAACAACGCAGATTTTTCCGGATTTTTAATTAATTTGGCTTCCATGAAAGTGTGGAACAAGATTTTCAAATTGTCTCCGAAAGCCTCAATCCGCCGCTTTTGATCCGGAGTTTTAACATCGGTCAAGGCTTCCACATATAACTTTTCCAATTTGTCCATGATGGGGAGATAGACATCTAAAGCCATTTGCGAAGTCATCTCATAATCTGCCCGTTTTTCAGGCGTCGACAACATGAAGGCTTTCATCTCTGCATCCAGTAGCGCATAGATTTCGCCCATGGCTCTGGCACCGTCGCCGTAAGCGGAATTGAGAAAATCCTTAATCAACATATCAATATCCAAACTTGGATCCCACATTTTCCGGGCAATGATATAGTTGTGCAAGGCTCCGTAATCATACGGCAGACTATAGAAATATGCCGATCTGAAATGATTTTTGTGCAAGGCGTTAAGAGTATAGTCAATAATCTCCTTTGATGGTCCCAGAGGGGTGCCCAGACTGCTGCGCACCCAAGTGGAGGCGCCGTAATATTTCATATTTTTGCAGATCTTGGACCATTCGGCACAGAGTTTCTCAAATTCGGCTCGATATTTGGGCTTGTATCCGGTCATGCCATAAAGATGAAGCGGCGCTAAATCCAGAGCCACATTCGATTCCAGTTCCATCGCCTGGGCGGGGGGTAGCATGAAGTCATAATAAACATAACCGGCCACCATCAAATCTGGATTAACTTTACCTGTCCGCTTTGCAATTTGATTGTAAAATTCCAGAATTAACGGGGTTACTGAACTGCTAAAACCATGAAGTGTCCCCCATTTTGGATTTATAGAATTTTCATATAATTTCCGGCAATTTTCACATTCGCACCATCCACCGCCGTCAGACGGGGAAATACTCGTATATTGCGATAACGGCTTGACGCTTTGCAATTTCAGCACGGTTTTGGCCACTTCATCGAGCAGGCCTGGATTAGTTGTACAATATTTGACCGATGGGGAAACTTTATTGGGATTATTAGACATAAACGGCGTGGTGCGCCGTCCGTCAATTTGCGCGGCATATTCCGGGTGTTCGCGCAGGGTTTCCGCACTGACCAGGTCATCCCAAGCGTGACCGCAAACGAATGCTTCCCCGCCCAGTCTGTTCCGTTTCATCCACGTTTCTTCCGCCTGGAATTTTTCCTTTTCACTCCGCAGGTAAAACGGCTCCAGACGGCGAGAAGGGAAAGCCGGGGTGCCTAGACGCTCCAGATTACTCAAGCTGACCTTATTCAATTTCGGGACTACTTCGCCTTCAATTCCCGGAAAAAGCCAGCGGATGCCTAATTCACTTTGAAGAAAATCATAAACGCCGAACAAGGTGCCAGTGCTGTCGTAGTTCCGGTACATGGCTTTATCATGGCCTACAATATACAGGACAGTATCCGCCTGCCTTATCAGATAATTATCGGGTGCCATTTCGCTCCCGTTAATTCCGATGGCCCGTGCCGCCGGCGTATCGCCAAGGGCAATCATCCTTGTGTTCGGAGCGTTGACAATGGGCAATTTCACTCCCAAAGATTGCTGCAAATACGTCTGCAATTCAGTAGCCGACAATTTTACCGAATTCGGAGCGTCATCAGCACAGTATATGACATAATTGTCGGCTTCATATTTGCTTAATGACATGTTGTTGCAACCAGCAAAAAGTATTGCAAAAGCTCCAAACAAAACCGATATTTTATTTATAAACATGACCTTCCCCTTAGTTTCATCTGAAATTAAAAATGCCTGAAGATTTTTTTTGTGTCCGATCAAACGACCATAACGTAACTCCATTGTCGGGCTGATCGTATCTCACAAAATTGCCATGCCATTTTACGGAAAATAAATTTGCATTGATTTTCTTAAAGACATTGCAGTCTTTTAAACTGGCAATGTCAATCGCTATTTCAGCAGTCCAGGCACCTTCTTCCTGCATGGTTTTATAATTACATTTCAAAGCCAGGGGCTTGCTCTGTCCGTCATCTATTTGCAGGGCTTCCAATTTGCCGGCGGCGTTGAAATTCAATTGTACAGCCGTAGAATTCAAATCCTCGAAAAATGTCAGGGAAACATAATCTCCGGCTGTGGCCCTTGAATTATCAGCAACGACATTGTTGTCTTTACAGTAGATTGCAAAATAGATGTTTACAGCGTCGTATGAACCTGTTATCCGAGTGAAATCCCGGATCGGGTTTCCGGTATCCTGATGAACAAAACCTTGAGCATCGGCCAAACCCTGTTCCGCACCGCGAACATAACTCCAGACGGGATCCTTGAGCTCACCGTCAATAATCGGCGCCGGATTCTTATTTATGTTTAAGATTGACATTGATTTTTTGCCGGGGGGGGTGAGAACTGTGATTCCGCCCTGTTCCCCCGCCAGCTTCACCGTCTGGACAGCGGTTGAATCGGTTTGCATGAACTTTCCATATCCGGCTTCATCGCGGTAAAAGGCGGAATTTTTGCCGTTTGCCAACAATTCGGCATTGTTCAAATTGAAACATAAGATGACTAAAACATCTTCAAACTCCTGAAACATTTTTTTCTCCAGTGGAGTTTTGGCCTTATTCTTGGCGGAAACAAACAATTCCTCGATCTGTGGAAAAATTGGAGCATAGACTTCGCGCACCATTTCCGGGGTCATCTCATATTCGGCGCGGGGTGCCGGTGTTTTTATTTTATAAGCTTTGATCTTTTCGTCGAGGAGGCCGTAAATCTTACGCATTTCCGACGCCCCTGCCCCGTAGGCATATTTCAGAAAATCATTGATTACCGCCTCTGAATCGAGTGATGGGTCCCACATTTTCTTTGCGGCCAGGTAATTGAATACCGCATTGCTACCCCAATCGTTCAAATAAATGCTCATCCCCTTGAATTTATATTTTTGAGCGGTGTTCATGATAAAGTCGAGCAGTTCTTTTTGAGTCCCTAAGGGCGTGCCCAGGCCGCTCCGCAACCAAGTGGCGGCACCATAAAAAGTCATGAAGTCTGTCTGCGTGCTCCAATAGTCCAGCAATTTATGTAATTCAGCTTGGTATTCCGGTTTATACAGAGTCAGTCCGTAATGGCGTAAAATTGCGATCTGAAGCGCCATTTTAGGCGGCAGCTTTATTTGGTTTTGCGGGGGCAGTATATAGTCATAGTAAGCATAGCCGGTCAAATATTGCCCTTCTTTCATGGCGGGGGTTACGCGTTTGAGTATCTCACTGTAAAGGTTCATGACCAATGGCGACGCTGAACTTTTAAACCCGAAGAAATGACCCCACACCGGATCAATATTAAAGTCAATCATTTTTTTACACTCTTCGCACACGCACCAGCCGGCTCCGTCCGAAGGGGAGATAGACTTGAATTTCGGCGGCGGCGAAACAATTAGATGTTTTTTGACGTTTTCTGCAAATGTATCCAATAATTGTTTATTGCTGGTGCAGTATTTCACGTTCGGATATATACGGTTTCCGGAAAATCCGCGACTGCGCGTGCCGTCGGATTGCAACGCCAAGAATTCCGGATGTTTTTTAATATCTTCGACCGAAAGATAATCGTCCCAGGAGTGCCCGGCGTTAAAAGACCCGCCGGCGCGTAAACGCACCGCCCAATCCTGATCTTTTTTTCTTTCATTGAAATTTCTGCTGACAAAATAAGGATGCTGGCTTATTTCCCTGTCAATGGATATTTCCAGTTTATTTAATTTCGGGATATAGGTGGAATCTATGCCGGGCGCCAAAAAGCGGAAACCGACGAAGGATTCAAGAAATTCAGTGACCGCATATTGTGTTCCCATACTGCGGTCAGCTTGCCAGCGGGGACGTTTGCTTTCGTCGCGCCCGTATAAATAAAGGTTATCGCCGGATATTCCGATGCGCAGCTCATTTTCCAGATAATCCCCCTGTTTCAGAGCGGTTTTGGCCAGCTCCTTATTGACGCCTATGGAGATTATCTTGCCTCTGGCCTCATTGGTTATCGGAAGTTTCACCCCGGTAGCCAATTCCAGATGATTTTGCAAATCCGTTGCCGCGTTTTGGACATCCTGCGTCACCGATGATTCAACATAGATAGAATAATCAGACTTATTGCCTGAGACTAAACTGATGGTCGCGCCTTGCGATGTAAAGATAAAGCCAACTATAAGAAGAACGAGCGAAACGTTTTTTTTCATGAAATTATTTACCCTCGGCTTTCATCATTTGATAATTTCAGACTCTTCCAGAGCGTAGTTGTAAATTTTCATATTGTCTATCTCGCCCTTAAAGTCATTGTCATAATCGCGGTCTCCAATGCGCAGGTCGCGTTTATTATTGACAAGACTCTTGAGATCCACCAAAGATTCCGCTGATACTTTCCGGCTATCAATATATAAAACTGACTGACTGCTTGTCCTGTTGACAGCTAGGACGACTTTATGCCAAGCACCGTCTTTATAATTTATGCTGCTGATCAAAGAGATGATTTTTTCTCCGTCAGACAAGAGAACAATAAAGTTTCCAGATTTGCCGATCGAGAAAGAAAATCCGCCTTCTTTTGGACTTAAACGTTTTGTCAGTAAAAAACTGCCGTCTTTATTGTCGTCAGGCTTGGAGAAAAATTCGAAAGCGATGGTAAAGGATTGTTTTTCAGTAAAATTAAAAAGCGGATTATTAAAGATAATCGCACTGTCATTGCCGCTGAAAAAAACAGATTTACCGTTGCCTTCGTTCTCGACATATTCGACTTTTATCGGTGTCCCTTTAAGTTGCGAGGGACTTTTATCAATAACCTGAGTTGGGGTGTCATTGTTAAAATCAAGATCTAAAATAATTTTCCTCTCTTGTGCAGTTTCCTCGGCTACTACGAGCAGGCTTACTGATAAAGTCATAACAATAGTAGCGGTTTGAATTAAATTTTTCATAAAAATACTCCCGTGTTTTTCTGTTAATGTGCAAAAATCCGCGATTAACCCTCTTCCTATAAATTACCCAATTCAAAAAATGTGCGTCCGGTTTGATTGTAAATGTAGTTGGAGCCTAAAGAATCCACATGCCCGTCCAAAAACAGTACATTGTTTTGCCCGCTATGTGGACCAAATGCCCGGTTGACGTTATTGGCAAGGCCATAACCCCCTGAAAAATACCAATCTATATCGGCAGCGGCCAACCCTTTGCCCCCTCGATCTACAATATAAGCCATCTGACTAATCTCGTTTGAATTTTTTGAGACCCGATTAAGTTTCATTAATGGTTTCGGAGTTGCTGTCAATGGCATTTGGCCGGCATAAATGAAAATTTGATAATTGGTTTTCCTTTTGATTCCGTCAGGCCAGCCAATCACAAACTCTCTAAAAGGCATATCGTCATAGGCGTTACAAATCATGATTTGCTTGTTTCCCAGATAAGATTCAATCCAGTACACATAACTGCTGGGACTAGTGTATGGCATGATATAGTCATTGTTATCCTGCTGATAATAGACGTTAACCAAGCCTATTTGTTTTAAATTATTGGTGCAACTGATCGCTTTGGCCTTCTCCCGCACCTTGCTCAGTGCCGGCAAAAGCATGCTGGCCAAAATTGCGATGATCGCTATCACGACGAGGAGCTCAATGAGTGTAAACCCAAACGCACGCTGTTTAATTTTCATCTTCAGTCCCTCCTTCATTTTATTTTCTATTTGCGTTAAAAGTTAAAGATCGAAATGCTCCCATCCCACATCTCTTCCTTTCGTCTATTAAAAGTTTTCAGGCACCTTGCCAGTTAATAGTTTCCAGATACGACTTCATCTATAAACGCGACGGCATTTTCTATCGGAACGTCTTTCATGATAGGTTTGCTCGATGTGAAAACATAAGCGCCGCCACTGCCGAGTTCATGTTGCAACATTCGGATTTCATTCCGGATCTCGTTCGGCGTTCCGAATGGCAGAAGCCGTTGAGTGCCAAGTCCGCCCCAGAGACGCAAATCGCGACCATAGCGTTTTTTAATTTCATATACTGGCATTGCCTCCGGCTGAAGACTCTGGAGGACGTCAAGTCCAGAGTCAATCAGATCCGGTATGATATCGAACACATTTCCACAAGTGTGCTGGAACACCATTTTCCCTGAAGCATGCACACGTTCGTAAAGTTTCGCCACCCTCGGCTTCAGAAAACGTCGCCAAAGCTCAGGTCCGACATTTACACCACGCTGATCCCCGTAGTCGTCGGAAAATATTATGCCGTCACAAGGCAGTTTGACAAGTTCATCAACCAGTTCAAGATGCCTCTCAAGCAGCATGTCCAGCAACTTCTCCGCAAAAGACGGTTCCATAAGAAGATCTGCAAGAAAGTTTTCATAACCCCTGATGATCCATGCTGACTCAAGCAGTCCGTACCCGTAACCGACAACCGTAAAAACCCGTTTATTTTCAGATTCAAGCAGTAATTTTGCATCTGATAGCGACAATGACGGCAGAATTCCTGGATCCGGCTCCTCCACTTTCTTGGTTCTACTCTGTGCAAGGAACGGAATATAACTCGGAATCTTGAAATCACCCATGACCGGTTCTTTCAGTGCAGGCGCTACGACATGTACCGGCTCACCAGTCTCCCATAATGTTCCATACACATCTTTAAAATGGGTTGCATCAACTTGAATCCGAGGTTCCCAGTCTATAGTAATCCTTAGAATGTGATTACGGATCCGGTTTTGCCACGCGCACCCCCCATAGTACGCATTGAGCCTGTTCCGCGTTTCACCGTCATACCATACCGTGTATGGCACAGGTCGCACCTCCTCAAAACGGAATGCGGACAAAACCTGTTCCCGCAAGTTCATGATACGCCCACCCCTTCGCTGACCGGTTCTGTTTTTTCGTAGAAATCCCTGATTCTTGACATTTGCTCACGAGTCGCCGAACGTGTGGGAGGCAGGACAAACGGCGAACAAGTCCCTCGAATGCTCAAATACGCTTTCAGTGCGGCAAAGAAACTGTCTGCGGATGAAATAAGTTCCTTGCCCTCGTTCAACCTGGACTGCATCCTGACAACATCTTCTGAATTCCTGCCGATGATCCCGTTGAACAATTTCACAACTACAGAAGGGAATATGTTTCCGTAAATCGGTATTATGCCGTCGAACTCCTCGCCATACAGCGCCGACACCAAGGATTCCTCGCCTATGAACACTTTAAATGTGGGATTCGCACTTTTTGCCATCCTTATCACTTTGATGAGATGCGCCAGATCCGAATGACTGTCTTTTACTCCGACAATATTTGGATACACAGATAACTCACCCACGGACTCCGGACTGATATTGACTTTTGTGAAACAGGGAATGTTATAGACAAAAATGGGCTTAGGCGAATAATCCGCTACCGCCTTGAAAAAATCCTTTACCGACTCCCGGGAGCTCACAGGGAAATAATAAGGCAGGGTGACAACAAACGCGTCTATTGGGAAATCTTTTATTTTGTCAATCAGCTTCTTGACGCGAGGCAGACTTTCCTGACTGATTCCCGCCAGCAAACGTACTCGCCCCCCAATAAATTCCGCGCTCTTTTCAGTCAGTTTAATCTTGTCCTCATCGCAGAGGCATACACCTTCTCCTGCCGATCCCATAATGAAAATGCTTTTCACTCCGTTTCCGATCAGAAAATCAGTGTGCATTTTTTGCGCCTTTAAATCCAACTTGAGTTTTTCGTCAAAGAAGGTGAGTGTCGGAACAATCACACCGCCGAACATGCCCCCCAGACTGCCGGACGGCTTAATGTCTGAATATGGATTTTTTAAAAAAATGTCCCCAGCGTGCATGATTTTCACCTTTTATCCTCAATGTATGTAAATAATATCATTCAATTTTAATTATATATCATTTAATGCATTTGTCAATACCTGCTCATAGGAAAATAAAAAGATTTTAAAGATTTAAATTTAACCGGATACTTTAAGGATTTAATATTTTCCTGACAAGATAATAGTTGAATATTATTACCTTCAATGTAAATTGTATCATTTAAAATGATACACAACTTTTGGAAGGTTCCACATGTCTATTAAGAAAATAGCCGCAAGAGCCGGAGTGTCCTATGTGACCGTATCTCGCGCATTGAATCATCCCGAACAGGTCTCTCCTGAAACTTATACAAAGATACAGAGTATTTTCAAGGAGTTGAACTTCAAGCCCCGGGTGATACCCAATCGGCTCGACACGGTGAATTTCCTTTTACCGTCGCCGGAATACATAACCGCGCATGACGGAATATCATTCTCCTATACCGCCGCATCGCTGGCTGAAAGGGGATATCATACTGTTGCCTCCCCGATGAACATCATGTCAATACAAAGCCTTTTCCATAAGGCATACATAGCCATACTCAAAGACGGAGACACCAAGATTGAATCATTCATCAGAGAACACTCCTCGGAAATCCCGTTCATAGTAATAAGCGACACAAGCAAAATCCTCCCCGACAATGTCTTAATCGCTGGCTCCGACCACAGACAGGGAACCTCCCTCGCAATTGAATATCTGCTTAAGAAAGGGCATACCAGAATAGGATATGTCGGCAACAACCTGACTTCCAGAGGTTACAAAGAAAGGTACGATGCGTATACCGACTTGATGAAAAACAACAAATATTTCGATGAGGATTTTGTATTCCTAAACGATGAAAAACTTCTTTTCGAGGGTTTGCAACGATTATGCGGCAAAAAGATAACTGCTCTCTTCATCGCTGAGGAAGATCTTACTCTGAAGACCATTTATTATCTTGACCTGCTGGGGAAAAAAGTTCCGCAGGATATTTCCATAGTGTCAAAAGAAACGGCAGGAAGCAACGAATTCCTTTACCCTCCCATAACCTGTATCATACAGCCCTTAAAAAAATTAAGCGCACTGGTAGCGGATATCGCAATTAAACTGGCAAAGAACCGCAAAGAGACAATCCCCCGTTGCACTTACATCCCGTACGATTTCGTAGAACGAGAATCGGTGATAAGGATAAAATAGCGGTCAACGCCTTATTTTTTTATTTCCACGAGCAGTGCCTTTGCCGGATCATCTACGAAAAAGCCGTCCAGCTCAGGGCTCTGTTGGATAAAACCAGACGCATTATCCAGCATTTTTATTTTCCACCAGCCTGCGGGAAGACGGGTTGCGGCACGGTCTATTTTGAACACTGCATAACCTGCTCCTTTTGCCGCCACTGTCCCGTCCGGCGCAATCAGCTCGGCCTTTGTCGTCTGGACGTAGAAGTTAATATACATGGTGAAGGAGGTAGTTCTTTCCGGAACATAAAAATAAAACGGAGTGGCCGCCTTCCCCTGGTCGGTCACATACAGACCGCGCTTGTCAAGCCGTCTCCCGAAAGCGTACCGCACCAGCGTGGACTGGCTCACTGTCCAGCTTGAACCGGATCCTTTAGTGGCTAGGGGCATATAGGCCACACAGTATATCCCGCCCTTTTTCACAGGGAAACTGATTTGTCCCTTACGGGCTATGGCTGTTACTATTTTCTTCCCGGTTTCGTCAAAGACGTGGTAATAGCCGATTTCGGGCAGATATTCGCGACCGGTTTCCTTGTTGATTGCAAGCCGGTACCGGAGTTGCAACGTCGCTTCGCCGTCGGCATCCGCGAGACAGGCGATCTCCATTCCGCCGCCCAGAAAAGTCTCTGTACGCGGTTCGGTATTGGGCAACGCATCAGCAGCCATGACCTGGAGCGGCTTCCATTCACGGGTCAGAGGCAGGGCTTCCGGAGGGGTATCAACCAGTCCGCGCAACTGACCGCCGGGATAACCTGAATCAACCAGGCGCTGATAATCTGCGGATGACAGATAAAGCGGCGATTGCCTGTCTTCCTCCACCATTCCCATGGCCACCAGATGATAGCAGAGTATCTTCAAATTGTTTTCCAGTATAGAAAAGCGCCAGCGTTCCCCGGGTGTCTGGACTCCGGCGGCAGCCTCGCGAAAGCAGGATTCATACTCTGTCCAGTGTGCGGCATACACGGCCTGCATCATTTCCGGACTCATGTTGTGCCCTATATTCCCCTTCATGGCGGTAACGAACTGCCGCATGTAGGTGTCGGACAACCGATATATTTTTTCCACTCCACCGCCGCCCGCGCCATACGCCCTGCTGCAGAATTCTCCCAACAACGCCGAGGGATCCCCGTCCGGTTTCCAGAGCATTTGCGACATGACCCAATTGTAAGGGGCGTTGGCCCCCATCGGATTGCTGTAAAAATATGCGCCGATGTAACCCCTGTCCGACAATCGGCGAAACGTTGATTTCATCACCTCTGGATACGGTGACATGGGAGCCCCTGCCCATTGCCGGATCCAGAAATCCAGGCCGTAATAAAGCTGTTTTTGAAACACTGCATCCCATGAGTCTATCCAGCGTTCCCAGTTTTTATTGACCGGTTCGTACAGGCGGACTGGACCGTAAGCCGTATGCTGCGGCGCCATTCCCACGAGAAAATTGTCGGGAAACCGCGATGGTTTTTCACCCTGTGGAACGAATTCGTAATTCTGATAACACAGCCCGTTGACATATATGTCCGGCGCCAGCGCCTTGACCTTCTCGGCTGTTTTGCGATAAAAATCCAGGACGAGCGGAGTCCAACTCTTTTCGTTTGCGTCGCCTCTCGCGCATATCCCCTTCTCTTCAGGAGTCAGAATGTACACACGTTTCTGACAGTCCGGACAAGAACAGACAGGTCCGCCATCGGATGGGCCTACGCACCATATGTGGCGCAGAGGATGGGCACGGTAAAGTTTTAAGACCCGAAGGGCAACGTCTTCGGGGAGAGCGGGACTGGACAGGCATACCATCAGGTTGCTAGTTGTCGGCGCCATGCGTTTCCCATTGCGGGACATGGAAAATAAATCAGGGGTTTTGTCAAACGTTTTCATGCGGTCATCCAACACTGCGGCATCATCCGCGCCCGCATCAGGATAAAGGAAATCCCAGCCGTGATCGGTGACATCGAGCTTCCACTGGGAATTCAGTGTCCGGTTGCGCCGGGCATAATCGTACGATTCTACAGCGTTGCCGCCTCCGGCGAAAAAATTCCGGTATTTGAATTTCGGGGCAAAGGAAATGTCCAGGCGGCTGACTGTGAGGTCTGGGTTTTTCGGGGGAAAATATGTCCCGAGTCCGCACGGCAACAGCCAGCGGATTCCGATGACGGTTTGGAGGAATTCGTACGTTCCATACAGGGTTCCCAAACTCAAACCGTCGGTCGTCGTCGGTCCATCGCCTGCGAGATCACGTCCGACGATGAACAGATTACCGCCGGAGTTAAGAATCCTGAAACCCTCATAAGGCATTTCAACTGCTTTGATCCCGGCTGCACGGGCTTCCGGGCTGTCGCCCAACGCTATCATGGGAGAGACGGGTTGACGGACAATGTCCAGCTTGCGTCCGATCACTTCCGCCAAATGCAGCTGCAATTCTTCCGCCGCCTTTTTCACGCTGGGAGCTGTGCCGTCAGGCAGATAGATCACGCAGTCCCGAAGTTTGGTCTCAAGCGCCGACTGTTTTTTTACCGGTGTTACTTTTGTGGCGGTGTTATCACTTGCGCAGAGGGCATTAAAGCCAGACAGACCGATGACGGCGGAGAATATCCAGCATCCGGCGAAACGAATCAATTCTGTTTTCATGACACAACTCCCTATGTTTTTATTTTTTTTTAAAGCTGCTTAAATATTTGCTGGAACTTTTATGATCTTGTTTTTTTCGCACGATTTTTCAGCGGCAAGTCCGAGCCTGACTCCGATGATCGCCTCGGACGGGCGGCATGCCGGACTTTTTTCACCTCTTGCAAAAGCCAGAAAATCGGAGAGCACAAATTTATCCCCGCCCCCGTGTCCATCTGTGGAATCGCTTACAGTAATCTTCTCTTCGGAAGACGGATCGCGGCGACGGATTATTATCTCCTGACTGGAAAGATCCCCGTCTATGGTGGCCTTAGTCCCGGAGACCCTTATCCTCCTGTTTGTAAATCCGGAGACCACATTGACAGTGTACGTCGCGAAAAGCCCATTCTTAAATTTAATAGTTGCAATGCCATGGTCGAAGGTGTCCTTGTCGGAATTATAAAGGCACAGGTCCGGACGCTGCATTCCATCCGGCAGGGCGCTATTTACCTGGGCAAGCCATTCCTTGGGGACTTTTTTCTCGTCAAAGGCGTCGAAGCATTCCGGCAAAAGGGAACATTCTCCGCAAAATTCAGGGGCGTCGCCACGCTTCTTGTAATATGAAAGGGCTGAAAACGCAGCGACTGATTCCGCTTCTCTTCCGGCAAACCATTGGATGATGTCGAAATCATGACAGGCTTTTGTTATCCAGAGGCCGCCGCCGAATTTCTTTAAACGGTTCCATCTTCTGAAATAAGTGCGTCCGCCGTCGTAAAACTCGTCCGCCTGTATTGTAAGGACATCGCCCGCCACACCGTCATCGAGGAGTGACTTGATTTTCCTGTAAACGGGCGCATGCCTGAGATTATGCCCCACATACGTCTTGCCTCCGGCCTCCCTGTCGGCGGCAATGATGAGCCTGCATTTCCTTTCAGTGATATCCAGGGGCTTTTCAACGAACACATATTTACCGGCCTTCAGCGCGGGAACGGCAATCCCGGCATGGGCGTAATCGGAAGTAAAAATCATAACTGCGTCAAACTCTGATTCCTTCAGACATTTCCTGAACGATGTGTAACGCCTGACGCCCTCCAGCCCGTACTTGTCGGACATATATTTGATCCTGGAAGGATACTTGTCGCACAATGCCGTTATTTCACAATCCTCCCTGGCCTTGAGATCTCCCAGAAACGCCGTAGCCCTGATCGCCATTCCGACAACTGCTATTTTCATTGATATTCCTCCACTTCGGCTACTTTGTCCCGAACTGCAATTCTCCGAAAGCCCGCTCATCGCCGAGCTGCTCTTCCACACGCGACCAGGCGCTCATCTCGTATCCGGTCCCCCTTCTGCCCCTGACAAAATTCCCCTGCAGAACCGTCCCAGCGGAAGGTGGGGAAATCCCCAGCTCGCGGAACGGAACCGACATCTCGACAGTCCATCCCTTTTCACCCACAACGGCGACGGTCTTCACGTTGGCCGTTTCGGGCGTCACATTGACAACGCCTTTCGAATTGACCGCCACCTGCGCGACCTTTCCTCCGGCAGGCTTGAGCAGCACAGCCACATAGTCGTCGGCAAACAGGCCTCCGTTATTTCTGGCACTGCAATTTGCGCGGAGCTTGCCGGTATTTTCTTCGTCACAGGTGAACGCTACATAGATATTATCCGAATCATACGTAATCCGCACCGTCGTTTGCTGTTTCGCGGAATCACGTCGGACGCCACTGGCACGGAACTGTCCGGCCACGGCGGCGCCTGTCCAGGCTGCATCGGCGCAATTGCCGTCAATTACCGGCGCCGCAGTTCCGTCCGGCAGCTGGGTAAGATTAATTGGTCTGTGTTCCGGAGACCACAGTACGGTCTGCCAGTTTTGCTTGACATATATGGAAAAGTCTCCTCGGATCGCCATGGAGCCCGTCCGTTCCGCCATGAACTTCTCGAAGTCCTCGTCTGAACGGTAGAGTACGGAATCCTTCCGCTCCTTTATCAGCCCGGCATGCAGCATGTTCCAATTGAACACCACAAGATTTTCGCCGAACATTTCCAGTCTTTTGCGCTGGGGCTCCGTCTTGACCTGCGTCAGGGCTTTGACATAGAGCTGTTCCATCTCCTCGTAGATCGGCGCATAAACTTTCAGTGCCGAGTCGTACCAGATTTCGTGATCCGTCTGCGGTTCTTTGATGATATACTTCTTCAGGGAGTCTTCCACAAGGCTGTATATCTTGTCTATGGAAGGTGCGGCCGGACCGTAAGCTCGCTCCAAATATTCCCGATAAAGCGCATCCACATCCGCTTTATTGTTCCACATCAGTTTTGCCGCCAGATAATTGTTGGCGCCGCCATAGCCCCAAGGGTGTCCGGCTCCCGCAATTGACTTGAGCGACTTGCCGAACGCCGGATAAATCGTCTTCATGAGCGGTATTCCCGGCGGCAAAGGAGCGCCAAACGGGTTGCGCATCCACAGTGAATAATCGGTCCATCCCAGCCGCGGTGCGATTTTTGACCATTCCTTTATCAGGCGCTGCACCCGCTCAAGCCTGTCAGGTCTGTACAGCTTGTATCCGTAATCATCCGTGCTCCCGATTTGTAGATGTACATTTGGTTCAACCTTGACGGGCTCATACGGCGGAAACAGATATTCGGAATAGACCCATCCTCCCACGACATGCTCCGGATACTTGGCGGCAACAGCGCGCCCCACTTCGTTGTAGAACTTGAGGACTAGGGGAGTCACAGAATAACGGTAAGGTCCGAATGTGCCCCAGGCTCCGCTGATGTCGGTGAGCCGATATTTCAGACATTCGGGGCAGACACACCATCTTCCACCGTCTGAAGGGCCAATGCTTACGCCCTGCCGCTGCGGCTCTTTTGCGATCGTATCCAGGACGCTTTCTGAAAATGCCTTCACCAGTCCCGGATTGCTCAGGCACAGCTTGTGCTCATCGCTTCCGGAACTGTCCATTTTTCTCGTCCCCATGGGTTTCTCACGGGTGCCGTCTGGAAGCATAGGCATGTATTCAGGATGTTCCATGAGAACCGCCGTGCCTGGATGCTGACCAAAACTGTGTCCGTACTCGGGCTTCATGCTTGTACCGATTTTATTGCGCTGGAACCAATAATTAATACGATTATCTGGATTGCCACCGGGCAGATCGCCGATACTGCGGCTTGTGGCTGAAGGCGACTCCGAAACATCAAGCGCCGAGACTGTAAGCCCGCCTGAATGCGCGGGAATATCCTCTCCCCACTCTCCAGGCATGAGCCAACGCGCACCTACAATCCGTTCTAAGAACTCGTAGGCTCCGTACAGGGTGCCAATACTTTCACAATCCGCCCATTTTTTCCGGTTGTCCGGCCAGTCCTGCCCAATAATGAAGATGTTTTCTCCACGCGTCACGATCCGGAATCCTTCATCGGGAATGCCCTCTGAGGAAAATCCAGATTCCCGCGAAACGGCATTGTCGCCCAGGCAGATCATGGGATTTTTCGGCTCGGCCAGAATCGGCAATGTGGCACCTGTTGAGATTCTGATCACACGCTGCATTTCGGTAGCCGCCCTCTTGACGCAGGAGGGGGCTTTTCCGTCATAATATATCCCATAGGCCGATTGCCCGTCTTTGACTAGCACCAGGGACGATTCCGGTTTTGCTTTTTCCGGCGTATCAGCTTTGGCGGCCTTTACGGCGTCAATCCCCGACAATCCGATGATGGCGGCGAAGATTCCGCACACAGCTAAACGAATCGATTCTGTTTTCATACAACTCCTTGGGTTAATTAAATATCATCGTTTTTCTTTTCGATAATCCTGGTGGATATTAAATCCTGATCAACTATTTTTTCTTGTTCCATTGCTTCATCCCTTTACTATATTCTTCGGTTTTCCTTCAATGAATGACCGGACATTATCTGTCGCAATCTTCATCAGCCTTTCCCTTGCCGCTCGCGTAGCCCAGGAAATGTGAGGCGTGATGAAACAGTTCTTTGCGGATAAAAGAGGGTTGTCCGGCTTAGGCGGTTCCGCAGACAGGACATCAAGTCCTGCACCGGAAATTATCCCGGAGTTGAGGGCGTCGGCAAGCGCTTTCTCGTCAACGAGCAGACCGCGGCTCGTGTTGATCAGGAATGCACTCGGCTTCATGGCGGAAAGCCTCTGCGTATTCATAAAACCCTTATTGTCATCTGTCAGCGGGCAATGAAGACTGACAATGTCGCTTCCGCGTAAAAGAGTATCCAATTCTGTCATTGTCACAGCTGTGAAGGGAGAGGTTTTCATTGATTTACCGGATGCCAGAACTTTCATGCCGAATCCCTGTGCGATTTTCGCAACCGCCTGTCCGATACGACCGAATCCTACGATTCCGATGGTGAGACCTTCCAGTTCGACAAGCTGATGATCCCAGTAGCAGAAATCCTGCGATTTGCACCAGCGTCCGCTTCGGACAGTTTCAGAATGATGTCCGACCCGATTGGCAAGTTCGAGAATAATTGCAAACGTCATCTGAGCAACTGAGGCGGTTCCATAAGCCGGAACATTTGTCACGGCGATTCCGCGTTTGCACGCCGCTGCGACATCCACAACATTATAGCCTGTCGCAAGAACTCCTATATAGCGGAGCTTGTCGAGGGAATTGATGATCCTGCCGTCAAGTACCGTCTTGTTTGTGAGGACTATTTCCGCATCTTTCGCGCGTTCAATAATCTGGCTGGCGGGTGTCCGCTCGTAAATTTCGCATCTGCCCAGCAATTCAAGTTTGTCCCAGGACAGATCCCCTGGATTCAAAGTGTATCCGTCAAGAACGACTATTTTCATCGTACCCCCGCGGGCGTATTTGTCGAAATGCCCCTTACCTCGAGAGACTTCAGGTATTCCAACGCGTCCCGGTTCGACTTTTCAAACGAGAAGTCATAGATGAGCAGATGCATCTCCTTAATCTCTGGGCCGTATGTGAAATAGGCATCGGAATGATAATAGGACATGGCCACCTCGGCTGTCTTTACCTCCGCCGGATTGTAGAATAGAGCACATCCTCCTCCAGCCTTCCTAGTGTCGTTGACGGGCGTACCAAGGTCGTAAACGGCATCATGCAGGAAAACCCAGCGCTCGTCCCCTTCAAGCTTGGCAGTAAATGCCTTTTGACCAGGCTGTAATACCTGTGTCCGGCGCACAGTGGAAATGGCGCGGGTCAGTTTGTCTTTCGGTTCATCTGTGCTGGGAAAGCATTCCATGCCGATGCGTGTCTCCTTCAGCGGCTGACGTGGCTCGACACGGACTGTCAGCAATACCTTGTCGTCCCCGTCACGCAATGTCATTAGGAGCGTCACTTTCGCCTGCACCCCTTCCTGTACCGCCTCAAGGCGAGCTTCAGCCGCATTACCTGTGACGGTGAGCTTCGTTTTCTCCTCAAACCCTTTTTTTAACGCCTTGCCTGTATATTGAAAATAACGTTCATCGTTGACCCATATGTTGCAGAGTTCGTTCATTTTCCAGTTCATCTGCACTGGTAGTGGCATGCCGATGGATGCGCCGTTGCACCTGAAAGCAAAGATCCGGCGTCCGGTGTCCACGGTGATCTCGCGTACAACGCACATCTCTCCGCCGCTCCTGAACTCCATGTAACCGGTATCTTTGACTTTCACTTCCGCCAGAGCAACTGAAGAGTAAACCAGCAATGCAAGCAGGAGACAGACGTATGACATAGACTTCGTATTGCGGCTCATGATTGTTCCTTTTTAGTTTCTAAATGAAGAAAACAACTCAAGAACATGCCTTACGGCATTGACTACAAACGAATTAGAGATATTGAGCATTTGTTCGTAGTTAAGCCCGTAAGGGCTGTTCTTTTGTTTTATGCATTTATTTGGATTTCCATAATTCGTGTTGCGGCCTTTGGTCTCTTATTATTTTTTCCTGACCGTATATGAGTGCCCGCCAAAGATGGCGCGCAGTTCTGCGGCAGAGCTCGCCTTCTGCAAACGTCCAATCCGTTCATTCTCTTCTGCGCGAAGCTTGACAGACAGGTCAAGAACGGTTTCGAGTTTGTCCGCCGGAAACTTGCATGCGCCGTTCTCATCCATGTGAATCAATTCGCCCGGCGCGACATCCATGCCGCATACGGACACCGGCGTATTGACCGAATGCACGGCCATGTCGCCATGACCAGGCGTAACACCTGTGAGCATATACTGAAAATGCATTGGCCTCACTTCATCTACGTCACGCGAAGGCCCGTTGGAGATCAGCCCGACACACCCCAGCGCCTTCATTGCCGAAACCATATTGCCTCCGGCGAGACCGACCTTTCCCGCGATCTCCGCCGGAAATTTCTGCTGCATGACAAGGACAGTTGGCTTCGGCATTGCTTCCAGCGCATCCAGAACGTCCATGAAGCTCAACCGCGTATAACCGGGGGTGGGCAGACCAAAAACACAGGTCACGGCATAACCGCAACGTGGCCCGAGATCAGGGTACATGCAGTGCAGCGTCTGGTCGGTGTACCAGTTTTCACTCCATGGGTTGTACAGGCCGAGGCAGAAAGGATGGGCGGGATAGGTGGCGACAACATTAGTAATTGACGGAGTATCGAATTTGCAAAGTTCTGCAATCATTTCATTTACCGTGAGCTTGGACATGGTATCCTTTTATTTTAAATTTATTTTTTTTAAGTTACATTTTTAAACGCATATAAAATTCAGTGTCGGAATGTTAATTTCGCAATTCACCTAAAATGAACCTGCAAAAAAACACGCTAACAGCGTGAACTCCAAATTTTGGAGTCCAGCCTTTCTTGTCCGCCGTAGCATCTCAGCGAAGGAGGAAGGCTGTTCTTCAGACACGCTAAAGCCGTGAACTCCAACTAATTTCCTATTTACAATTCATTCCCTAAAACTTCCCCATTCCCCTCTGTGCCTCTGTGCCTCTGTGCCTATTCCTTACTGGTCACATATGCCGCATACAGCCGGGCGTCTTCGGGACGAATCCCGTCGAACTGAATGTCAAGCCGGACACGTCCGTGTTTTTCCGCCAGAGCCGCCGTCTTCTTCCAGCGCACCGGAACACGCAATCCGTTTTCCGTGATTATTGCCGCATCAGCATCGGCACAACCAATGACAGATCTGAATCCTTCATCTACCAGGCTGACCCGCAGACTGGTGTGCTCCCCAAGGCCGTCGACATTCACGTACACATTCGCTTCGCCGTCGGTAATCTGGATTGGACACGTAATGACGCGATGCGGTGGGCGGGCCCCGTTATCCAGGCAACCCGGACCGTTGTTGAATGAACGGAACGCACTCAAGCAGCCGAAGCGGTCGCGCGGCCAAGAATTCATGAACACACCCGAACCTTCAAAACTACGCCAACACGAGTACCAATACAGCGTACGCTCCCCGTGGTTGATCATTCCCTGCCCTTGGGCCAGTGCCGGGGCGAAACCAAGCACGTTGCCTTCGGACTCACGCGCATTGATGAAAACAAATCCGGGAATCGGTTCGTGAAAGTGTAAGGCGTCATGTGAAATCGCCAATCCCAGATCCATGCTGACGAATCGCCGATCGCGTGAGGCATGCCCGTTCCATATGCCGTAAATGCCCAGAATAACATTGCCCCGGTTCCACATGGCGGCCCCCAGATGCACCTCTTTTTCGTGATTCACGTCTTCGGTGTTCGATGGCCCAGTCAAATCTGATGAGGCACGATTAAGGCCCAGCGCTGACACCGGGGACCAGTGGTCAAAATCCGATGATGCAAATGTGCAAAGACAGCGGATTTTGTTCTTGGTGTGTGGCCATGAAGGCTGTTGCCCGTTCAAATAGTAAAGTCCACGGTGCTTTGTGATGCCGGACATCTCGAGGCAACTGCCCAGCGGGTTATGCGGGGAAAGACTCCAGTGAATGCCGTCCGGGCTGAATGCAGCGCCCCAGTAAATGGGGCTTCCGGAACGTTTGCGCAGTTCGGGATCGGACGAAACTCCTTCGAAAATCATCTTGAAGCGGCGTGCCGGATCGGAATCTTCCGGCTCATGCAAGATCACAGCTCCAGACAATTGTTCATCCATGGCAGGGAATTCTACAATGTTATTGTGCTTAGAACCGTTGAACTCTGTCAATCCCAGATCCGGTTTCTCCCATGTCCTGCCATCTTTGCTGGTGGCGTAACACATCCGGTACGTTTTGCATTCGCGATTGCCCCATTCACTCCTCTTTCCGGAATTGCCCTGATACCACATGTGAAACGTGTCGCCGATTTTAATGGTCGTGCCGTAATAGTGAAGGTGTTCGTCGTGAGATCCGGGCGGACCTGCCGGCAGGACGATCGATCCGCGCCCGCCGTTGAGATGGACTTCCGCAAACGAGCGGAACGGAAAAGCGCAATCGTCAAAAGCAAAGAGCACGGCTTCCTCAAGTGGAGCCGGATCTGGCAGACTGGGCAATAAAACATTGGCGGTCAAGGGGGCGGTCGGCATGTTTATTCCTTTCTTTGCAGTGAAATTACGAATGTTCTTATTATTTGTCCATGTCTTTCAAAATCTTATTCAACCTGGAGACGATGTCCTTTTTCTGTTCGGACGTGAGGGCTTTGAGCGGCAGACGGACATCTCCGACATCTATGCCATGGATCGCCATCATCGCCTTACCGGCGGCTATTCCCCCGTATTGGACGAGAATGTCAACGATCTGGCAGACTTTGGCCATGCCGGCCTGAGCCGACTTGAGATCACCCTTTTCGACCGCGGCCCAGATCTTATGATAGAGCGGAGCCGAGTAGTTGTAAGTGGAGCCTATGGCCGACGTGGCGCCGCAGGCTATGGCGCCGGCAAAAAATTCGTCAACTCCCCATGTTATATCATACTTGCCGCCACAGGAGCGCAGGCAATTCTGATACTCATAGAGATCCGGGCTGTTGAACTTGATACCAGCCAGGTTGGGAATCCGCCCATCAGCCTTCTCCAGGAACTGGACCATTGGCAGGCTCACCCCTGACATGCCGGTGTGGTAGTAGTAAAAGGGCAGTTCCGGCGCATGGGATACGACCGCATTGATGTAGTCAATCAAGATGTCTATCGACGCGGGTTTGAAGAAACTGGGAGGAACTATCGAGGTGGCATCGCCGCCGATCCTCTGGGCATGGGCCGCGAGTTCCTGTGCATCCTTGAGCGCCAGCGCTCCGACATGGACGATAAGGAAAAGCCTGTCCTTGCCATGCTTTACCCAGGCCTCGGCAACCGCCTTGCGCTCGGCAACCGAACAGGAAATCCCCTCCCCGGTGCTGCCGCAGATGTAGGCGCCTTTTACACCGCTCCTGACCAGCAGTGCGACCTGTCTGGGAATCTCCTTAATATTGATCTCCCCGTCTTTTCCGAACGGAGTGTGTGGCGCGGCAATCAGCCCTTCCAGCTTCTTGAAATTGGAGGATCCGGTGACTTGTCCAGCATGTTTCCTAGTGGTCATTGAGAATATTCTTTCATGTTTATTTTGTTATCTGCCTCAAGGCTGTTTCCGCTATTTTCAGAACTTCAACCGCGCCATGTCCGTCGACTCTGGGGGCGGTGCCATTCATGACAGAATTGATCATGTCCTGATGTTCAAGACAGAAACGTTCGTTGCGCATATTGTCAAACTGAATAACTTCATACCCTTTTTTATCGCAGTCATATATTTTCACCTGATCGGTCTGCAAATCATATTCTATTACCTGCCTGTCTCCGAAAAATTCCATGGTGCGGCGCTGTGGATGCTGAACATAGTCCATGTGGATCGAAACGAGCGCCCCGCTTTCATATTCCAGCAGCAATGAAGCCAATGAAGGGGTGGCCTTCAGTTCTTTTACCGCAATGGAATTGGCTTTGCAGACTACGTCCCTGACTTCTCCGAATATCGAGCGGAGCATATCTATTTCATGAGTGTAATCAACAATAAGTATGCCGAAGACCTTGCTGCGGAAATCGCTTTTGGCGCAAAGCAGGGTGTTGTAAGTGCCTACCATGGCGCGTCCGCCTATAAGATTTCCAAGATCCCCTGATTTTATCTTTTTGGTGATGAAGTCGAAAGACTCCCTGAACCTTTCGGTGTATCCGACTGCGAGGAACTTGGAATGTTTTTTCGCGGCTTCAACCATCTCGATGCCGTCGCTGACAATATCGGCGATGGGCTTTTCGCACAGGACGTGCGAACCATAAGAAAAGGCTTTAAGAGTCATCTCCTTATGGGAACTGTTTGGGGTGCATACAATCGTCACGAGAGGTTGCCCTTTCGCAAATGCCTCATCGCAATCGCTGTAGAATTTTATGTG
>CAMCYE010000011.1 GCA_945883805.1 Victivallis vadensis
GGAATATGAACTCTATGGGATTACATCACAAATGAGGAAAGCCGCAGTTTCAATACCATCAAACATTATTGAGATTCTTCAGCAACTCGGACGAATGCTTACAAGTTTGATAAAATGCATAACTGAAAACATCAGTTTTTCACCGATAAAAAAAAGTAATCGTTCCTCACTTCTTAACCGGCGACCAGCGACCGAAAACAACCAACAGGCATCCAAATGAACTTCGCATATCCATGGATGTTGCTTCTGTATATCCCTCTGATCGGTTTGCTGGTCTACGCCCTGAAAAGGAAAAATCCCACCGTAATCATCTCGTCCGTGAAACTTTTCACCTCGGGAACTGCTGAAAAAGGTTTTAATCTGCGGGCAAATATTCCACTGCTTCTTTATGCGGTTGCCACCGCAATCCTGGTTTTGGCATTGTCGCGTCCGCAGAGAGGAATTGAAGAACTCAAACAGAGGGCTGAAGGAATAGACATAATGCTTGCCATAGATGTTTCAGGAAGCATGCAGTCCATTGACGTCCCGGAGAAATATACAAACGGAAGGGAGGTTGCCGCAGCCATCAACTCTGGAAAACTGAAACCCAGGATTGACATCGCAAAAGAGGAGATAAAAAAATTCATCGAGAAACGGCCCAATGACAGGATAGGGCTTGTAGCCTTTGCCCCCCTGCCCTATGTCGCATGTCCGCCTACGCTCGACCACGCCTGGCTTTTCGCACATCTGGAAAGGCTCCAGCCCGGAATCATAGGCGACTCTACTGGAATAGCAGGTCCGATCACAAGCGCAGTAAACCGACTGAAAAACTGTGACTCAAAGCGTAAGGTGGTCGTCCTTTTCACCGACGGAAAGAACAATGTGAACGCACAGATAACGCCAATT
This sequence comes from Victivallis vadensis, assembly GCA_945883805.1. Lineage (GTDB taxonomy): Bacteria > Verrucomicrobiota > Lentisphaeria > Victivallales > GWF2-50-93 > GWF2-50-93. Next base: position 886 of record CAMCYE010000011.1, read on the forward strand.
CAGGCTGCGAAACTCGCAAAGACTTTCGACATAATCACCTACACGGTCGGAATCGGAAGCAGGAACGCATTCATCATTCAAAACGGATTCATGGGGAAACAGCTCGTCCCCATTAAGGATGAATTCGATGAAAAACTCCTTAAGGACATAGCCGGAACCACTGGCGGAAGATATTTCACCGCGTCAGACGCAGAAGGACTTCAGAAAACCATGGATGAAATCGACAAGCTCGAAAAGACCAGCCTTGAGCAGCCGCGTTATGTCGACTACAGGGAACTCGCCCCGCCACTTGTACTCACTGCCTTAATCATAATCCTCTCCGGATTCATCCTCAGCACCACCTTATTCCTGAAAGTGCCTTAACGCGATGGAAGCTAGTATCTGGGAAAAGTTACAAAGGCGCAGAGGCACAAAGTGGCTTCTTGGCAGTAGCACAGGCACCTGCCACGTCGGATGACTGTGGTCTTGCCTGTGTATCTCCGGATTTGCGAATGTCGCATTTTCCGCCGTTTGTCAGCCGTAAAAAAGCACAATCCCCCCGACATGTCAATCTTAAAACACGAGGCTTTAGTCTGTTTTCTCAAACAGGCATTCCTCGGCATTTCGCCTCTCCCTCTTCATCCTCAGCATCTTCATAAAGTTGGAAAAGCCGGGGGCATATAATGAAACTCCGAAGAAGGATCTATCACATATTTTTTTTCAGAAAGGGGAATGTCATTCTCATAAGTTACTGATTCAAGTAATATCTACATCTCCATTCATTGGAACCGATGTCTTACTGATAAGGCCTCCACTGTTTGTATAGGTTTCATTTGCGGACACGACTACGCGGCCTTTATTAATATCCGGCACGGCAATATTGCTCCACCAATACATAGGCTTGCTCCCAAAAGAGGAATTGATGCAAGCGCTGTACAATTTGCGAGTGCGGCAATCACTTCTGCTTGGCGCACTTGCGATTTTCGGTCTTTTGGCTACATATTTCTTCTTTTATAACGGCATGAAAGCGCTGGCAAATGCCGGAGCTGGTTCCATCGCCTATCCACTGCTGACCGGGGCCAGCATTATCGGCTTCAGTTTTTACAGCATGTTTTTTCTGAAGGAGAAATCGACAGTTCCACAATATCTTGCACTTACCGCATGTGTGGCCGGAATCGTTTGCGTAAGTCTATGATTCAGCTGTCGGGGGCATTCGGTGTGCCCCCAATCCACCACCAATCCACACCCCAAAAAATCCACCTCGGCTGCGATGTTCACCTGCCTGCTGGAGACCTGGACGGCATTGTAGTCTCCGCCCATACCCATAGACGAAATATCCCATGCCAAATGCTCCTGTCACCACCCATACAAATAATATTGCTGTATCCATGTTTTAAGCATCTTCAAAATTGATTTATCAAGAAAATCCAAAGACAAGCTGATATGTCAGCGCGTCCAAGTGCAGGGCACCAGGCGGTCATCGGGACAGTCCATGCCATGGGTGCCATATCCGGGTTTACTGGAGGAGGGCGGAACGTCGTGCTGCCCGTGGTCAGCAAGCAAAATCACTGCCACTTGCCGGGCGGTCAAGAAGCGAACGACCTTCGAAAGCGCGCCGTCCAGCTCATGGAGCATCGGCACCACGTCGGGATGCGACGGTCCGACCTTGTGGAACAGCGTATCCACATTGCCGAACTGAGCGATCAGAAACAAAGGCGGATTCACACCGTAAATCTCAATGATCTTGTCGGCCACCGTCATGGCCAGTCCTGGCTCAGCCACACCTGGAATATCGGCGCAACGAGCCAGCAGCAAATCTCCGGAATAACCCTTATGACCTACCCCGCCGCTTTGTCCACCCGCGCGCCGGATTACATCAAACAGTGTCTCACACTGAAACTGCATCTCGCGCGTTTGAATGCCATGCACGGCCAATTCGGCACCAGTCAGCATGCAGGCGAAATTCATGGGTGTGCTGGATGGCATGATGGATTCCAGCAACAGGCTGTGGCGCGCATGAAGTGATTTCAGGAAAGGCATTTCGTCTTGCCACAAGCACCAGGGTACGATCCCAAGGGCATCCGGGGCCAGCACCGCCACGCGACGGATACCGCGCAAATCGGTGGCGATTTCCTCAATAGCCGGTTCCATGGCAGCCGACGGCCGCTCCAGCCTCAGAATGGCCGCAACGGTAGGAGCCACGCATTTCATAGAATAGGTCTTCATTGTTGGCTAATTTTCTCCTGTGTTGTCCGAACATGTAATCTGAACATCATCCAGTACCCGTCTTACCAGCTCTCCGATTCCTTCCTCCCCTTTACTTCTTTTCCTGCTCCAAATTAGTTGGAGATCTCATGGACTGGAATAATGTTCGGATGATTAAGGTTGCCAGCGGCGCGAGCCTCACGCATGAACCGCTTGATGGCATTCTCATTGGCGCCTTCGTCTTGAAGGAGCACTTTCAAAGCGAGTTCACGGCGCAGGGCAGGATCATAAACCTTGTAAACTATTCCCATCCCCCACCCGGGGGGGGGGCAATTTTCCCCAGGACTTTAAACTTACCGAACGTTTTTTTGAGAATACCGCACTGGGGTTGCGCAGACACGGTTTCATTTCCGGTAGCCGGGTTTTCATTGCAATTGTGGAAGAGCCAACGGCCAAAGTATATCCTTTAGCTGTATCTTTTCCGGATCGGTCGGGCACAGGGGCGGGCAATTCTTCCACGGAAGTCATATCATCATCTGGAAATGAAGGTATCTCCCTCCCGACGGAAATGTTGATCAGCGGTCGGGCGCAGTTTTCACATACTAAAATCTCGCCTGCGAGAAAAGAATCGGGAACGCCTTCCAGCGAGCAGTGCGGACAGGCAAGTTTGATCTTGTGCTCAATGCGGAATTCGCAATAATCAAGTTCCCCCTCATCCAAGCGGACATTTATATCTTTGAAAACAAAAGGTAGGTTCATTTAAGCTATTCTCCTGATCCTCAACTCAAGCGGCTTCAGTACAATCTTTCCCTTGAGCGTACCGCGTTTTTGCCAGGCTTGCCCCAGTTTTGAGGTGTTTAGGCACCATTCTATTTTTAATTCCCGGTCTGCGATGTTCGCAAAAAGCAGGAGGGCTTCATCCTTTTTCCAGTATGCACTCAATCCCACCATGCAGTTGTCTACATAGGTGATGTTCTCGCCAGGCGCCGTATGCCTGGTGTAGCGGGTGAAATCAATGGGCGGCAGCGTCTTGTAGAATTCCAGGTAATCCTGATGTACTGATGATACGGTGGCATGATGCAGCAGGGCGCAAAGCGCCAGTTTCCGCCGCTCTGTCTTTGTCGCATTACTTCCCAACATATCACATATCTGGCGCGGAACTATGTTCAGGAAATGCACATGCGGCGTCAGCATCATCGGCGATATTTTCCCGTATCCGCTTTCCTCGGTCAGCACAAGTGAAGCGAGATTTTCGGCTGCGAGATTGGGGACGCCTGTCATGTGAAGATATATCTCCCCGAGATCTCCAACTCGATTATGACTCCATTCAAGCAAATCCTGCAATCCATCCTGATCCCAGTGACGGAGACTGCCAGCGGCGTGTCTGGTATTTACGCACTCCATCCCGGCGCACCAGTCGTAATACACACCATTGAATAGATGTTTTGACAGAACCTGGTCAATAGTGGCCTTTCTTCTTTCCAGCCAGTCGCTCTTCAAGCACATCTGAACCCCAAATTCGCCGTTATTGCAATAATTGTGGAGCATGTTTCCATCTTTCTCGACTTGGCGTTTCCATATTCCGGCATTGACTTTGAATCCCGGTGATTCCGGATGAAACTCCTTCACGGAAAAATATGGTGCCACAGATATCCCTTCCTTCTTCAACGTATTCAGGCATCCGTCCATCTTATTCATCTCATCAGCCGGATACGGCGGATAGGAACCTCCGTGCCAGAAGATTCCATTATTATGCGCATTTCCGTCGTTGTGAAGGCGCATCAGGGTGACACCTGTTTTCTTCCATTCCTCAATATCTTCAGGTTTTGGCCAGCGATTTTCAAAACTTCTTCCAAAGTATAGCAGGGAACCGGAAGAAGGTCGCAACGGCACAATGTTTTTCCTTACATGCGGCAAGGCCAGGCGAAATCCCAACATGCAGCTGCTGGATAAGTTCTGTCCAAGGGAAAATGAGTCTATTGGACAGAATCGCAACTCATAACCTCCAAATCCTTTATTGTATGCGAGATAGGTCTGCTGCCATCCCGGCTTCTTGGATATAACATTATCCCAGGCAGCCAAATCGTCAGCAAGACTGAACTCAATGCCTTCAATACCGAACTTGAAGATGTTCACCGACAGGGCCAGCCTGTTTGACAGATGGACCGGCAGATCATCCCTGGTACTGCCTGCCGTGAGTCTTTGCCATTTTTTGACGTTGCATGTGCCGGATAGGTTTCCACAATTGGCGATCCCCTCCCGGATCGCACAGCACTCAAAGTCAGAAGACAGGGCAAGCGCGCCGACCTGTATCTGTCCTACGTTTTCAATTACTGAATCTAGATCGAATTTCACTACATGTTTTGAATAACCCCATTCATGATAGCAGACAGAATGGCTTACGGTCAGTCCCTGTAAAATCTTTCCCTCCTGATTGGCAAGTCTCTGCGTAAAATTCACGATCGGTCGGCTTTCATCTTCCGTAACCGTGAAAGATTCGGCTGGAAGAATGTCCGAAGAATATTGCCGGTAAGCTCTACCCTCGATAATTCCTATTGACACTTTCTGGGGCGAGACAAGCAAATTAGTATTCGAACCATTCTTCACATAGGCCGCTGTCAACTCCCCGCCCCTGCGAAGATCATGAACCCACTTTGTGTAGGCGTTTTCCACGTTCACACGGGTATCATTACGTTTCAGATGATAAGGTGACGATTCGGAATGAAACTTCATTGCATATTCTCCCTTGATTTGCCAAGCAAAACTATAAGTTCCCACAATTCTGCGAATTGTGGAAACGCCATTTTAATAATTGGCAAACCATGTTCAGCGCGTATTATAACTTCTTATCCTTGGTTATTTCCACCAACTTCACGTCCCCGAAGCAAACCGAACAGGCGGCATCCATTATCATCAGGGTGATGGATGATTTGTGGGGAGGCTTGTTTGTTTCCGGACCGGTCTTGATTTGAAATCCCTGGCGGCTCCAAGGCATGTCCGAAGTGTAAAAGCTTTTCGGATACCAGTTGTTCTTGTCGTCGCGAATTTTAATTCCGGCCCCAGTGCTCTTCGAGCCAGGCAGCAGTTTCATCCCATCTACTTTGACGCTATACGACAGTAGATATTCGGTATCCGGCTTCAGCTCTGGCAGGTATTGGGTGACATTGAAAGAGCCTGTTTCAGAAGAAGTCCTTGCCAATTTCACACATTTTCCACTTTCAGTGAACGGCTCGGCAATTATCTCCCAGGACTCGAAAGCTTTCAAATCCTTCTTGTCGACAAAGTACCAACCGTCAAAAAAGCGCCCGACCGGTGTTCCGGTAAAAGAGCTGTTCTTGATGACGTTTGCCGATTTGACGTCTTTAAAAATCATATATCCAAAATTGTCGATATCGTTGAAACCTCCACGCAGAAAAGGAGACCATGTGAACAGGGCTGCATGTTCAGCGGTAGCCTTTGCCAAGACACGGCTTCTGTTGAAGTTCGCCGGCATTTCCTTCTCAAAATCCAGGCCGGGAAGGTTTATCAGCGGGATTTTCACCTCCACTGCCCAGGCAGTAGCCCCTTTGAAGGCTGCTGCAGTTGCGCCGCTGTTCCACTTCCAATCCGCCTTCCCTCCCTCCTTGGTTCCGGAAAGATCTGACAGGGAACCGTCCGCGTTCATCAGCAATTGATAATACACGTTTCTGTCGCAGGATGGATTAAGGAATATCTCAACCGAGGAATCCGTCCATATTTCGGTGTTATCGGGTTTTCTTTTAGATGACACAAGCTTGTCCATTTCAGGTTCCTCACAGTCGAATGCGAAATATAGGTTCTCCGCATCACGCAACACCTTCACTGTCGTCCTTATCCCTGTTTCCTTTTTGGATTTCTGCGCTGCATACGGCACAAGCGATATCTGCGCCGCATCCTTCCATTCGGCATCATCAAGCTTCCCGTCGATTTTAATCACAGCGCCAGCAGGCAGCATTTTCATCCTGAACCGCAGGTCGTTTATTACCGCCTGATTTTTTTCATATTCCTGCCTCTGCTTTTTAAGTGGCTCGATGAATCTTTCGCGAATGAACTTAACCCTCGCACCTGACTCGGTATCGCCGGCGACGATTTTCAGGGACTCGTTGAAAAGCCCTTCCAGCCTTGCAATTTCCTTTTCGGAATAGATCTTCTCCCAGATGTCGTAATCGGACAGGGCTATCGACTGCGGTCCCAGCGGCGTATCAATGGGCTTACCGGTTATCTTGAGCCATTTCTCCTCGAAGGCGTTGAAGACCTGCTCCATCTGCGGGGCGGCAGCACCGAACATGAGACGATGATGCTCCTTGAGAAGGGCGTCTACGTCAGTGGAGTTTTTCCAGGCGACCTTTCCAAACACATAGTGGTTCAAATAGGTGAACATGTAGTTTCCAATCTCTTCACTCTCCGCCTCGGACTCCATGAACGCGCCGATAATGTGCGGAGACATCTTTTTGTAATATTCGCCTATGCTTCTAGGGGTGCTTCCCGGAACATTCCGGATGGCCAATTTGGCGAATTTGCAGGCATAGTTCCAAAGCCACGGCTTGTTCCCATGCATTTTCTCAGTCCAAGATTTCACAAGGTCAAGCTCCCAATTGAAGCAATCACCCTTTTCCATCTGCCAGGGACCTCCTGTCGCAACCATCACCATCACATTGTCCGGTATCTGCATAGTCGGCAGCATCCTGTATGGAGTGTAGGCCATCATGGTAAGGTGTCCGGGAACGTTGTTTTCCCTCAGTTTTTCCGACACTTCAATCACCATGCCCCAGATAAAATCGGCTGTGGCCTGCGGCCCTTTGCTGAAATGGGACTGGCACTTCTCACATGTGCATTTGTAAAAGGAGTCTTGTGGCATGATGTTGAAATATCCAGGCTGGAACCCGCTGGGATCCCAGATAACCCCGTACTTAGTCATGATGTTTCGCGAGCTTGCCGGCTTACCCGTCAGATACGCCTCGGCATCCTTGTAAATCTCATCCCTGATTCCACTGCTGAGACACAATTGTCCAGGATGTGGCTTTGAACCGTCATTGTATCTGCTGCCGTCCGGGAGCAACGCAAAGTATTCGGGATGACTTTCTTTAAACCGCTCCATGTAGCCGAGTCTCGCAAGCCCATGGCAGTTCGGAATATATTTAGTCTCAAGCCTCAAACGAAAACGAGCTAGAAGTTTTTCATCCTTACCGTTTGGAACCCAGTCAACGGTGCCGGTTCCAGAACCGTCTAACAACACCTTTCTCACCTCAAAATCGGGCTTCTCAAAAATATCTGATTGCGCAATCTTAAGAACATCGAGTTTGGGCACTATTGTGCCAAGTTCACCTGGAAAATAAAACCTGACGCCGACAAAGCGCTCCAGGAACTCATAGGTGCCAAACAGTGTCCCGCGTTCGTAAAGCTGATTCCATACCCGCTTTTGTTCCGGCACGACATCCATACTGTCACGACCGGCTATGAAAATACTGTCTCCAACGGATTTTATCACAAATCCGTCTCTGGGCAACTTCTTCAAATCAACTCCGGCAGCGCGAAGCTGCTTGGAGTCTCCTAAGATCAGTGCGGTTTTCTGTCCACTAGGTGCTTTCACCAAGGGAATTTCGGATCCCAGTGACATTGAAAGAAACTTTTGAAGCTCCTTGCCTGAAAACAACGCAACGCTTCCGGCCTCGTCCGAAACCACTATTTCGCATGAGACTTTTCCGCCTTCCTTTAGGATGTGGCCTGGCCGTTCATCCGCCTCCAGTCTTCCAAAAAGGAAAAAAACAGAACTCAGCGCAGCAACACACATGACAAAAAACACCCTCTTTGATTTTCCCATCAGTCAATTCCTCGCTTTATTGTTCATTAAAAGTTAAATCTAGTGTTTTCAGCGCAAGATATTTTCCGTTTTCCATGTTCCATGTTCTATCTTGATTCCGGCTACGCCGGGTTAGGGAGCTTCATAGACATGTTTACTGCTGGTTCCAAGCTCATTCTGAAGATTGGATTTGTCGGCGTGCATGTCTATGTAAAGCGTACTCATCATCTTGCCGTGTCTGAATTCTCCCCCACCAGTAGATAAGTCAGCGCTAGACTTGAAGGGCCAAGTGTTTATTGAAAATAGAAATGGTAAACCCGGATAAGTTCCTTCCCTTCTACCGTCGCTCAAATAAATAATATTTGAGGGGGCTTTTATCGCTGTTATTTTTCTCATGTTGCCATTGCGGGGCCAGTTGCAATAATAGTTCTGCATATAGGAAAAAAAATTATAATTTATAGTTGAACTGACAAGTCTGGCGCGATATTCATCTGCCGGACAGAAATATATTCCGGTATTCATCTTAGAATTCCCAGTGTCGGTCTTTATGTTCGTGTACGGTTCTAGATTACTGTAAAATACGCCATCCCCGGAAACCTCTCCTGGAAAATATGCGTTCCAGTCAATGGTGTACATCAGCACTGCCGTACCTAGCTGTTTCAAATTCCCGGTACAGACAATTCCCTTGGCTACGTCTTTCGATTTGCTCAAGGCGGGCAAAAGCATGGACGCAAGTATCGCGATAATAGCTATTACAACGAGGAGTTCAATTAATGTAAAAGTTGCCCCAGCAGTGAGTTGCATATTGCGAGCCAAGCCGGCCGCCTGTGCGTTTTCTCCTGATTGCGCGACTGGCTGTCTTTCAGCAACAGCCAGCCATTTGAGTTCACATGGGCACTTTTTCATTTTCCAACTCCCTTTTTCATTAAATCCATTACGTTTATTTTGTTTTCAGCGGTCCTGTGCTTTTTCTTATTACAAGAGCGGAATCACAGCTTGTTTTAACGTGAAACCTTGCAGGATTGCTGATTCTTTTCAGGAACAGCTCAACTGCCAGACTGCCCATTTCCATGGCATTATGATCTATTGATGTCAATGCCGGATAAGTGCATTCGCATTTATCCGTATTATCAATGCCAATAACACTGAGATCGCCAGGGACTTTGACATGCTTCTCAGCGGCGGCGCGAAGAAGCATGGCAGCATATAAATCATTACTGCAAATTGCCGCAGTAGGGAATTCAGGCAGATTCATCCAGAAGGCCAGGGTTTCAGAAATCAGCGTTTCAGTTTCGTCTGCGGATGCTATTTTTATAGTTGGTGTTTGTATGAAATCTTGGTTTATCGGGAGTCCTCTGAGTTTTGACTCGTTTTCAAAAATGTTTTTCCTGTCTCGCAGGAGTCCGTCAATCTTCCCGCCGGGAGGCAAAATCCCTAAAAAAGCTATTCTGCAATGCCCAAGTTCAATTAAATGGTTAAAAGCCTTGATAATCCCGCCCTGATTATCCGGAACTACCGTATCGCAGAGGGTTTCCAGCGGTGAGTAATTCAATAAGATCAGAGGTATTTCCCGTGCTAAATCTTTAAAGACATCGGTGGAAAGTTTATCCGCAAGTATTATCCCGTCAACTTTTCTATTGGTAATGAGCCTTGAGTTACAGATATTTTCATTGTCTACGATGACATGGTATCCGGCTTCCATGGAACTCTTCTGAATACCTAAAAAAAACCGATTGTAGAAGTTATTTTCCACATTCATGTCAGAGCCCAAAATATATCCTATATTCCATGTCTTTCCGCGACTTGCCTTCAGCAGATAGCTGGTATCCCTCATCATATCCATTATTTTTTGACGTTTTTCACGGGAGACCTTAATGGTGGATGGATTGTTCAACACCAGGGAGACTGTTGTCTGGGAAATTTTAAGTTTTCTGGCTATTTCCATCTGATTCATATTGTTAACTCTCCATCTTATTTTTACATTATACGAGATGGGGAAGAATTAAGCAATAGGAGAAGCAGGTAATATTATTAGTAATATACTCGTTCGGTGTGACCTAGGGTGTTAAAAACTTTCCTTCTTCCTTCAAAATATGTCCCCGTAATTAATTTGATATTTGGTTGATATTCTTTTTTTACAGTGTGAGTTACGCATTTTTAAACTCCTGTTTACTTGGGCACGCGGTCACTTGGCCACTCGGGCACTCAGTCAAATGCGTCTGCAATTGGATGGAATAACAAACAGGTTTGGAAAGGGATGGGATGCGATAAACAGTTATCAGTAATCAGTCGTCAGTTATCAGGAATATGACGGATTGTATTACGGAATATCCAATGTCCAAGCTTAATTCCTCGGTTGGAAATCGAGTGTTGAACATTGGATGTTCATGGGGGGGGTTTTCCTTCCCCGCATCAAAGAGCCAAGCAGACGCTTGGCGTTCCCAGGAGAAAGAATCTCGGGCTGGCCCCAGTCATACGACGGGGTAAAAAAGCCCGAGTTACTTGATGCGCGCTTTTACGAAGCTCTCGATGTCGGCGGCTTCCTGCGGACCTACGATGACTTTCCAGCCGGGAAGGCTTTCCTCTAATTCGCCGCTGATCTGTGCGACATAGCCCGGAATTATTATCTGGCGTGTCGCAACCTGTTCCTCCAATCCGATACCCTTGATGAATTTTGCAATTGAGGCGCCGGAGAATTTTCCCGCCGCCCAGGCGGTTAGCACACTCATGCCCTCGCATTCCGGCACGACAAGCCAGGCGTTTGTCCCGCTGTTCTCTATTTCGCCGGACACGATAAAATAAGTCAGGGAGAAATTGGTTGTGATGAAAACTGGGGAATTCCTATCAGGTTCGCCAACCGGATAAACCTTCGGTTCAACCTGGATCGGTTTCTGCGGATCGGTATAGATGTTGAGGCGCAGAGTCATCACGGAAACAAGCATCGCCGGATCAAAATATGGGAGGACACAGATTCCGCCGTATTTCGTAATCTCATTTATGACGTCCGTGGAAATGTCGAACATTTCCCCTCCGTCTATGAACTTGAGCGATGGATAGCCGAGAGCCTTGAAGGAATCCTTCAGCGCAGCCCTGCGAGTTATCGAATTGACCTGGAACTGTTCCGAAAGCGAAAAAGTTTCAAAATTGAGAATGATGTTGTTGAATCCGGATTCCTTTATTTTTGCGGTAAGCGCGGTAAGCTCGTCAAGATTGGGAGCCGTCACCGCAAGCGCGTGTCCGTTCTCCTGGGCGACTTTGACAAGCTCAACTGCCGTCTTCGGATTCGCCGAGGCAATCACGCTGTTCGAACCTTTGACAGCTTTTGCCGCAGCCGAAATTGACTGCAGGTTGGAACTGCGCATCACAAGGGGGCGCTTTGCAACTTCAAAAGCCCTGGCACAGAGATTTGCGAACTTCGCAGGCTCACCGCTTTTGTCGGTTACTGAAATCATGTCAACACGGAGTTTTTCCCCGACGCGCTCAAGGACATAATCCCGAACAGATACGAGAGTTTTTTCAATTGACTCAGGGCTGTCGGTATCGTTGATATTCACCGCAAGTGCGGTCTGGTTAACGAAAGTTTTCTCGTGCCTGTAAAGGACAGTCTCCTCGCCGAGCCTGAGTTTTTTGTCAACGCCCAGTTCAATGCACTTCACCGGCGGCTCGCTTGCGGCGCCGAGAATCTGCTTGGCCTCTTCGGACGCGTATGGGCATTCTGAAAGTTCAGCTTTTTGCGCTGCGAGTTTCATTGCGAATGCGAGGCATGTGTTTGAACCGCATTCTTTGCAGTTCGTCTTCGGCAGAAGCTTCTGTATCTGCAGACCTGTCAATTTAGCCATTGTATTTTCCTCCTGAATAATAGATTTTTCTCTCACAAAGCCACAAAGGCTCAAAGTTATGTTTAAATAATTACACCGTTTATAATTCTTGAAATCCCATCTTTCATCAACGCCTCTCCAAAATTCAGCAGATAGCCGAGCTTTAGATTTGTCAGTTTTAAATATGTCAGAACTTGTTTTTTATGTGCATCCGAAATTGACTCAACTGATTTAAGTTCAATTATAACTTTTTTATTGATAATCAAATCAGCTTTGAATCCTTCAAGAAATTCAATCCCATGATATTTTATTGGAATTGAAACCTGTCGTTCAACTGCTAATCCTCGTTTCTGCAATTCATGAGCAAGTAAGACTTCATAAACTGTTTCCAACAAGCCCGGCCCAAGATCCCTGTGTAACTCCACTGCGGCATCTACAACTATTTTTCCTATTTCATTTTCATTCATATAAAACTTTGAGCCTCTGTGCCTTTGTGTGAGGTCATTTTTGCATCAGCTTAGTTATCATCTGTTTAAGTCCGCGGACTGATTCCGGATTGTACATTATCAGGATGTCCGCGCCGGAGTAAAGAAGATTTGCTGCGGTGGTGAATTCCCACATTGCCGCACGTTTATCCAGGTCGCCCCATGCAGGGAAATCTTTTTCCTCGGCTTTGACTTCCTTGGACTTGGCACACTCCTGTCCCGGCGAAACTATCATCGGGCCGGAGAGCATCCTGTCACCGGTGATTCCGGTGTATCTTACACGCTCCATCACGGAATATGTGTATTCCAGACCGTATCCCACCGACCCAGTCATCGGATCCATGACAATCTGCTCGAGCTTGACATCCATATTTGTGAGAAGGATGTTGAGCTGTTTTGCGATGTTCACATCAATCGGGGACTGGGAGACAATCGAATGGTTGTATCCGAGCGCGGCACCTGCGATTGTCCGGTAGTTGTTCTGCTCGACCCAGTTGAGAAGCAGATTTTCACCGGCACACGCCTGGGCGACGGCTTTCATGACTTCATTGTTCCTATCGAAACTATTATGACCCGTTACGATCAGCGGCACATCGACCGCTTCAAGCACGGATTTGACAAGTTTCACCGCTTCTTCGGGCGAACGGTTCCCCTTTTCGGGATGAGTCCCCTCAAGACGGACACTTATAAGATCCGCTCCGAATTTTTCCACACACGCCTTCGCCATTTTCGCGGGATCGGAAAGAAGATCGCCGTAGGCCTTCCTAAGGGTCTGCGGATATTTTTCACTGACAACGTCGAAAACTTCCATGGCGACAAGTGGCCTGTTCGGCATTTCACCTTCCCAAAGATGGAACGGCATGCAGTTCGCACCTCCGATGGAGAGAGTCTTCCCGCGTGTGCCACCTTCCTTTTTTGTCGCGCCGAGTTTCACTGTCCATACGGGAAACTCACACTTGTCCTTTTTGATTTTGAAGGTCTTCAGGGTTGAAAACCTTTCTTCCGCTGTCGGCCCCTTTGGTTTCTTGCCAATTAAAATTTCTTCGGAAACAGGGGGAACTGTTTTCGAAGAAATTTTTTCACCTAGATACTTTTCGCTCAAAGTGGCAATTATGTCTTTTACCATTTCTTTTCCGAGGGATGATTTAAGCTGTTCGGAAATCTCCTTTGAGATCTGCTGTTTGAGTTCATTTATCAGTTCGGGGGTGATCCTTGTTGCGGCTTCTTCTTTTGGAAGAGGCGCGACCTCCTTCTTTTTCTCATCCCGGATTGCGGCAGAGTCAATCTTCTCCACGGCTTCAGCCTTCACGTCCACAGCGTCTGAATGTGCAAAGTTTGCCATGTCTTCCATCTGGATTGCAGGATGTCCCACTTTTTCCAGATATTTGCGGACTTCGCTGGCTTCAGTGGCATTTGTCTCATCCGCAATTTTTTCCAGAAGGTCAGGCACGCCCTGCTCCTTGAAACGCAGTTTCAGGTCAGCCGCCAGAAGTTCCTTCAGTTCCTTCGGCATCCAGACAAGCCTTCTGAACCCGCCTTCGGCACCGAGGAATTTCCTGGAGGTGAGGAACACCTTTCCGCATCCCATGAATCCGGGAGTCTGCTGTCCGCCGCCGACGTTTCCGGCAAGCGATGAGAAAGTCATTCCGACCGGAGTGTCACCTTGGAATTCACGATTTACAACCATCACGCCGTTGCATTCGGGAAGATATGCGCAGATGACTTCGAAGCATCCGCAGCTTGTCATCGGCCTGTCCATGATCGAATAGGCGCAGAACGAGTCCACCGCCTTGTGACTGCCGGTGAACACGTAGTCATTGATACCTTTCCATATTCCTTTTACCGGATCGAGGCACTCGCCTTTTTTCACCGGCTGGTTCGGGCCGGTCTCATCAATTTCGTAGGCGGCTTTTCCGTCGAGCCAGTTGTATGCACCGCAGAGCCCGAGACGTTCGGGAGTGATGATGCAGACATGGTTCGGCGCAAACGACTGGCAGAGCAGGCAGGAGTAGAATATCTCAACCGACTCGTCGGTCATTGACTCCAGACGGCGGTTGCGTTCGTCATAGACTTTCCTTGCTACGGCAAGTCGTTTTTCAACTTCCTTCAAATCAGTGACAAGCGTAACTTTCACCTTGTCCACGATGGCGGGATATTCGGAAAGGAGTTTGGCGTGGATTATTTCCCCGTAATGGCGGAGGCGCAGCCCCTTTGCAAAACCGGCTTTTGAAACACGGGTCCAAATGATGTCGCGCTGGCCCATGTGCCAGATTCCCTCGGCACCGTTGACAAGATGATGTAGCTGGCGCTCAAGGATGGGCTCGAAATCCGACTGCATTTTGCGTCCGGCGACTTCAACCCAGATTGCAAGCGGGATTGCTTCGCCCTCCTTCACCTTGTCAATGTCGGGTCCGATGATCTCTATCTCGCCGTCGTTAATATTTTCCAATTCGACGGATGTGACAAACTCGAATGCGGGGGTTTTGTTCCCGCCGAATTCGACATGGACGTCGGCTTTACGGATACGCTCCCCCTCGAAAGCCGCACCGTATGGAACCGGAATCGGAACTTTTGTTATCCGCACTTTGCATCCCCTGACTTCAAGCGCCCTCTCCACCATTGTTTCAGGCGGCACATTGGAAACAACATGCTCATAGGTGCAAACGCCCGTCGGCAGTATCTCCGGGATGCCCGTATCGGAAATCACGGGGAATCCGTAGTTGATCGCACCGGCGGCGGCGGCATATTTATCGGCGGTAACTTCGCCGAAAGCCATTACGAACGCGAATATGCGCTCCCTGTTGTATTTGAGATTCGCCTTGAAATCGCCCGGCTTCACTCCGCCGAATGAAAGGGCTGCGCGGTTCGCAAAACCCAGTGCGTAAATAAGGGCGGAGACGTCGCGTCCGAACGGAACCAGCCGCGTTTCCCACCCGAGCTGTACGCCTTCTTCCGCAAGTTGTTCGGCGAACTGCACCCCGTTAGTGCAACCAGCCATGAAGACGTAGAGGTTCTTCTCCTGAAGTTCTTTGGCAATTTTGACAGCGATTTTGCTGTTGGGGGCGGCCCCTGT
The DNA here is from genome assembly GCA_945883805.1 of Victivallis vadensis. Lineage (GTDB taxonomy): Bacteria > Verrucomicrobiota > Lentisphaeria > Victivallales > GWF2-50-93 > GWF2-50-93. The sequence goes on from CAMCYE010000011.1 coordinate 16,264, forward strand.
GATCGCCGCGAAACCCGGTGCGGAACCGTCGACAAACTCGATACCGCGTTCACGCATTATGATGTCGTTTGCGGCGCCGAGCCATATTCCGTCTATCGGATTGGGTCCTATGAGATATTTGCATGCTTCGATTATTTCACACGCGAAAAGGGCGGCGGCTCCGGCATCGAGGGCACTGCCCAGATATGGTAGCCAGACCTTCTCGCTGGGGCGCGCGGGCAGAAGGCTTTTCGCTCGGAGCAATATCCTTCTCAGGTCGGAAAGTTTCTCCATTTTCTCACCGGTGAACGAATAAATCACCGGCAGATAATATGCCGTGCTGGGAAAAGCGACCGGGCTTGATTCGCCTTTCGCCTTAATGGCCTTATCCAACATGGCTTCGGCTTTCGCCACCCATTCAACTGCGCCGTCTATGGCGCTACTGCAGATTATTTTTGACATTAGATGCCTCTCCTATCTTTCATATCCAGAAGCTTTCGTTCAGCCTTCTTGTTTATACCGAGGTTATCACGGGCCTCCTCGATTGTTTTCATGACCCATTTCGCCGCTTCGATCGGATCCTCTATTGTCACAAAGGCGCCGCCGAACATCTCCCTGGCTTCCTCCTCAAGATATCTGGTCACATTGGCAGAACCCGATATGTGAAATGGAACCCCGAGGACAACGTCAACGCCGGACGCGACAAAGTAACACCCGATGGCAACGGCTTTTTCACTCATCCATTCGGGAGCGACACCGACAGCGGGGAGTTTCGACATGTCGTCTCCGAGTCCGCCTTCCTTGACGATTTCAGTCGCCGCTTCCAGGATTCTCACATTGTCAACACAGCTCCCCATGTGGAGCATGGGAGGAATGCCGACCGTCTCGCAGACTTCACGCAAACCCGCCCCGGCAAACTGGAGCGCAGTCTCAGGCGTCAGGCATCCGGCCTTTCCTGAACATTGCGCCGAACATCCGGTCTGGAGGACGAGAATATTATTTTTTATGAGTTCAGCCGCAAGGACATTCGTATAGACATCACTTGTGGATTTGACGTTATTGCAGCCGACAATACCGGCAACTCCCCGGATACGTCCGGAGATTATGGCGTCGTTGAGGGGTCGGAACGATCCGCGGAAAGTTCCGCCGAGCATATAGCGGATTGCTTCGACGCTGAAGCCTGCGACAAGCGGATTCTTGTACTGTGGAATTGCGACTTTCGCAGGATCCCTTTTACCATAATTGTCAATCGCCTTTCTGATGAGTGATTTTGCGGATTCATATGCGTTGTCCTCGTCGAAGTCAAAATATGTCGCCCCGATTGTACGGGCGATGTCGGTAGCGGAGACGATTTCAGTGTGATAATGTTTTGCAACCTGCGGAAGGCTCGGCATGACACATTGGACGTCCACTATCATCATCTCGACTGCGCCTGTGATTATCGCCAGTTCCTGCTGGAGGAAATTTCCGGCGACAGGGATTCCTCGCCGCATCAGGATCTCATTCGCAGTGCAGCAGAGTCCCGCAAGAGTCACACCTTTCGCCCCGGCTTTTTTTGCGTACGCGATAATCTCGGGATCGCTTACCGCGGCCGCGAGCATTTCGGACAGGGACGGCTCGTGTCCATGCACTATGATGTTGACTGTGTCAACCTGAAGCACACCGAGGTTTGCTGTACTGCGGACAGGACTCGGTGTCCCGAATAGTATGTCTGAAACCATTGAAGCCACACGCGCACCGCCCCAGCCGTCGGCAAGCGACGTGCGGAATGCCTGTTTCAGGATATTCCTGTAATCGTGGTCAACCCCCATATGCGTGCGGTGCATTGATTCGACGACCATGCGGTCTATTCCAAGAGGTTCCACTTTAGTGTTCTTCCAGACGGCCTGCTGTTTTTCCGGAGCGAGGCGGAGTGTTTTAAGAGGCTCCTCCTGTGAGGAAAACTCCATTATGAAAAGCTCTGAAAGTTCCAGTGCAATCTCTTCATTGCTCCGACCGTCAGTCTTTATGCCGTAGCATTGCGAATATCGCAGAAGTGCCGGCACATCTTTTATCGTGTAGTCTTTTTCCCTGCCTTCGGCGACTTTTTTCAGGAGCAGGACGAGATGGCGACCATGATCAGAGTGGGCGGCAGTTCCCGCGACGACTTCGCGAAGATAGTTCCGCGCGACGATCGTGTCGGCATCCGCACCGCAAATCCCGCGCGGTGATTTCGGAGTGATCCTGCAAGGTCCCATATGACATATCTTGCAGCATACGCCGGATGTTCCGAACTTGCACTGGTTTTTCTGCGTGTCATAGCGGGAAAAACATGTCTCGATACATTCCTTCTCCGCCTTCTTCAGGACTTCGACGGATGCCGGATCCGACACCCTTTCCTCCGGTTTTATCGCTGGCGCCTTAACGGTTTCATTAGCCATTTGACATCACTCCTTATATAATCAAAATAATTTTTTGACGAATTCATCCATCATGCCGACAATCTCGTTCTCCGGTGAAAGCGAAAGCATTGATTCGCCCCTCTCGGAAAAAGAGGCTATCTCCTGATTGTCGGGAAGCGCTATCACAAACTCGGCTTCCGTCTCGTTTTTCAGGAACACCGCCTCCTCCGGGAGTTTTCCTGTTCTGGATCTGTTTATGAAAACACAGAGCCTCTTGAAGTCTATGTTCATCTCAAATGCGAGCTTATGCAGACGCCTTACGGTTTCTATTCCGTTCTTCGAAGGATCCGCGACCATCACAAGCAGATCTACCTTCTGCACAATCCTGCGTGAAAGGTTTTCCAGCCCAGCCTCGTTGTCAATTATAACATAGGGATAAGACGACGAAAGTTTCCTGATCACATCCCTCAGCACATTATTCGCAAAACAGTAACAGCCCGGACCTTCGGGCCTGCCCATCGCGATAAGGTCAAAATTTTTCGCCTCGACAAGGCATTCCGCTATTTTCATTTCCAGCATCTGCTGTTTCGCGATTCCAGTAACCTTGCCTGATGACGCCTCAATCCTGGCATCTTCGCGGATTCTACCGACAGTGTTTTCCACCTTCACCCCGAGAACGGCGTGCAGACATGAATTCGCGTCCGCATCAACCGCAAGCACCGGCAAACGACCGTTTGCGATCAGCCTGCTGATCAGAAGCCCGGTGATTGTCGTCTTCCCGACCCCGCCCTTGCCCGTTATTGCTATTGTGTATGACATGGTTATAAGTTATTCGGTTATTAGTTATTAGTTGAAGGTTATTAGTTATAGGTTGAAAGTTATTAGTCACTGATGGTCGGTTTGTCTTTTAATGAGTTTTTCAAAGCTTGCAACATTTTTGTAATTGATATGAGTTCATCAATGATAATTTTCCCGTTTTCCTTTTCTACAAGTCCAATTTGGATTGCTATATATATCTGAGTTCGCAATTCTGCCGCAGAGCCTTTGGCAATATTGAGAAATCGCCGAAATTCGGCATTGCTATTTCTGTCACATCCTTCTGCAATATTCGAAGGGATGGATAATGCGGAACGCAATATTTGATCTATAATCCAGAATGAACTATTCCCTTTCAGCAATTCATGGAGTTTAATCGTAAGTCGGCATGATATTTTCCAAACATCCAAATTTTCAAAATTCGACTTCATCCCAAAACTCCCACCTATAACCTATAACCTATAACCTATAACCTATAACTTATAACCCTATAACCTATAACTACTTCCTCAGTGCTCATGCGGTGTGCCACAACCGTCGCTGAGCCTTGCGAGCTCATTCTTTTTCATCGCAAGATCCTCCTTCAGCATTTCCAGTTTTTTCCCGGCGACGGACTTCTTTTCAAGTTTTTCGATGTTTTCTTCAAGCACCTCGATCTCAGTCATGAGATGGACATACTTATCCCGCAAAACGTCTGTTTTCATTTGAACATCCCCTCGAGATTATTTAGAATCGATTCAAAAGCTTTTTTCGTCTCAGGTTCAATATTGTCAAGAACGGAGACTCCATTCATGTCTGAACGACGCACTTTTTCCGAGAAAGGTATCACTCCGAGGATCTCACGGTCCGGGAACGAGTTTCTTATGAATGTCCCGTCCTCATGGCATGTCACCCTGTTGGCGATGATGTAAAGTTTCCGGAGACCGATATCGTTAGCCATTCCGATTATCATCTTAGCGCAGTCCACGGAACGCTGTCCGGGCTCCACGACAATCAGCATCCCGTCGACTCCGCTGACAGTCGCCCTGCCGAGATGTTCGACCCCTGCCTCCATGTCCATTATCAGCGCTTCGTTCCTGTGAAGCACGAGATTTGTGACCAGCGCCCTCACCAGGATGCTTTCAGGACATGCACAACCGCTGCCGCCTTTTTCAATCGCGCCGACAACGAGCAATGACACGCCATTGTAATTCGTTGCGTACTTGTCGGCGATGTCTGAAACTTCAGGATTCAGTTTGAACATCTGTCCGTACTGGTTGACCTTTGCGCCGGTGCGTTCCTCTATCAGCGCCTTCCGCTTTGAAATCGGGATGATCTTTTTCCTGTCATCTTCAGGAATGCCGATGGCGTTTGCGAGATTCGCAGCGGGATCGGCGTCAAGCGCCAACACTTTTCTTTTCTTTTCCGCCATCAGCAAGGCAAGAGCCGCGGCAAGTGTTGACTTGCCTACCCCGCCTTTTCCTGAAATTGCTATTTTCATATTGAATTACATTCTTCCTTATAACTTTTTCCCGCTAGGGAAAAAGTTTAGAACCCGTACTTCGCCTTCATCGTCTTAGAGAGCTGGAAGAGCGTTTCGAAAACCTTCTCCGCGTCCGCCGGATCCATTGAACCTGTTCCACAGGACGGAGTGATCATCGCCTGTTCGGCGATCAGCTTCCTGTCAATCCCCTTTGACGCGAGATTGTCCATCATCTTCTCCAGATGTACGGCGAGCTTCTCGACGGTCTGCTCCCTTATCGCAGTCGATGTCGGGACAACGCCCCAGGCGAGAATTCCACCGCGTTCAAGATGCGCCTTGACGGCTTCCGGATACATCGCAATCGTCTCCCCGTAACCGAAAGCGTCGAAGTTCACGATGTCAACTCCGGCATCAATCAGAATGCTCCATTCAGTGTTGCCGCAGCAGTGAACTCCGGCGAGCGCATTCTCAGCGTGAACCTGTTCGACAACTTCCTGAAGGAGGCCGACAACATCTTCACGGTTGACCGACACGTACGTCGAGCTTCCGAACGCCGAGAGGATGGGTTCATCGATGAAGCAGATTATCTTTTCGGCATACTGCTGGAATTTCTGTATCTGCCAGCGGCATTTCATGGATAACGCCTTCACAATCATGTCCCTGAACTCGTCGTTGTAATAAATGGCGCGTTTGTTTTCATCCACCAGAGTAAGCGCGAAACTGCACGGGCCGGTAGTCTGAACCTTCACGAAGGGAAGCTTAGCGCCGCTTTTCGCCTGAAGAGCCTTCTCAAGGGCATATAACCCCTTTGAAAAATCCGGTGTGATCGCCATTGATGAAAAATCCTTAGTGCCACCGTCTTCTGTCGCGGCGATATACGCCTCGTAAAGCTGTGCAAACGCTTCCGAACAGTCTTTGGAGGTGTCGAAATACATCCTGTGCTTCGCCTCGTCAATGATTGCACCCGCCATTCCTTCGGAATACTGGATTTCCATCTGTTCGTGAAGACCCAGCTTCGGGAGTTGTGGCCAGATTGGGGCGTTGCACATCTTTGAAAGTGAAACTTTTACGGCGTAATCGGGATCCTCAAATGGCATACTCCCGATACCGGTGGCAGTGAACTTCGTCTTCATATTTTCAAACTCCTTGATTTAAATCATTGTTATTTATTTTAATGTTGGATATCCCATTTTATCAACTCTCCGCTTCACCCGTTCGCCGTTTCCACGATTCATAATCTCAGGCTTCCGGCTTCGACGAAGGCTATGCTAGGACAAGGGAAAGCCCGAGTTACTTTTTAAACGCATCTACCGCCTGCTTGATCGCCTTTATGTGCGCCGGGGTTGTTCCGCAGCAGCCGCCGATGATGTTGGCACCCGCCCTTATTAGATCCGGAACTCTTTTCGCCATGTCTTCAGGCGTCTCCGGAAAAACATCCGCCCCATTTACATTTTTAGGGAGACCGGCATTCGCATGGACAAGGATGAAAGATTTCGGAGCGGCCGCACGCATTTCCTTCACAATCTCGATCATGCGATCAATTCCGTTTCCGCAGTTGGGCCCGATAATGTCGGCACCCGCTTCAATTGCGGCTTTTGCGGCATCAGGCGGAGTCACCCCCATCATGGTCCGGTATCCTCCATTGGCTGTAAGTTCAAAGGTGAACGTGCAGATGACTTCGCATTTCGTGTTTTCTTTTGCCGCCTTTATGGCAATTGAAGCTTCGTCAATTGCGCTCATCGTCTCTATGCAGATCGCATCGGCTCCGCCTTTTTCCAGGGCGATAGCCTGTTCTTTGAACGCATTGTACAATTCCTCCTCAGTGACATCGCCCATCACGAGCATCTTTCCCGTCGGCCCTATTGAAGCGATAACCCACTTGTCGCTTCCAGCCGCCTTTCGCGAAATCCGCGCGGAGGCTTCGTTGATTTCAGAAGTCCTTTTGGCAAGGTCGTAATGCTCAAGCTTGAAGCTTGTACCACCGAAACTGTCGGACTCCACCATGTCCGCACCGGCATCGACATAGTTTTTTGCGACATCAAAAACGTCGTCGGGACGCGTGACACACCAGAGTTCGGGACATTCACCGGGAAGCAGTCCCTTTTTCTGGAGAAATGTTCCCCATGCACCGTCCGATATGAGAATTTTCCCCTTTTTGAGCGCGTCAACAATTTTACCCTTGCCCATAATAGCCTCCTTTAAATATTTTTGGTAATAATCTGCATTGATAAAAACGTGCTGAAACAATAATTATTAGCCTTAAAGAATGAAAGTGTCAAATTCGCGCTTTACAGATATCTTCAAATCTTTTGCAGTATTTTACTTGTATATTTTTTCCTAAAACAGGAAAAATATATTTTAAAATCCCACAGGATGACGGACGGATAATTGTATGACCCGCCGTCGCTGAGAAGCTATGGCGGGTCATATAATCATCCACGGGACAGGAGTATTTTGAATTAAAAGAAAATCCAAGCAGTTTCTTGTGGCTTTATTGTCAGTTTTTATTGATTTCTTCAGATGGCTCGCTTATCTTCATGGCAAATATAAAACAGATTTCACAGCAGTTCAAATTTCAAGAAAGGGAAAATCTGTCATGTTGAAAAATATTAAAATCGGATACCGTTTAGGCTTGGGCTTCGGCCTTATGCTTGTTTTCATGGTTGCGATCATCGTCGTCAGCCTGTATCACGGGCAGACTATGTACGAAAAACTTAACCGTATTGTAAAAATAAACAATGCACGACTGCACCTGGCGAACGAGATGTTAGACGACATTAGGGAAGCGAAGATCGCCATCAGGGAGCTCATGCTAGCAAAATATGGCCATGTGTCGGATAATAGGATTCGGGATGACGTGGCGCGTTACATGGAAATCATAAAAAGATACGACACGTCCTACGAAGAAATCAAAAAACTCATTCCTGAGAATGATACGGAGGGGCTTGCCTTCCTGAGCAAGCTTAAGATTTCCGAAGCTACCACACTGGCAATGGAAAAACAGGTAATTGACCTGTCCGTGGCGGGAAAGCTGAAGGAGGCAATTGATTTTATACATGAGGAAGCGTCCCCTGACCTTCAATGGATAAGAGACATGGAAGACTTCATGAAATACAATGAAAAGCTCACTATATTGCGGTACAATCAGGCAGAGGCGTCCGCGCACTCTGCAAGAACAGTAATATTCGTGCTGGGATTAGTGGCCCTGGTGTTATCCTTGTTAAGCGTCATTCTCCTTTCCTTGAATGTCACCAGGCCTTTGAAAACTACCGTTGACGCGGCCAACCAGATAGCTTCCGGAGACCTGACAGCCGATCTTTCCTCTATTGAGAACAGAGGGGACGAACTGGGCTCGCTGGCTAAGGCTTTCAGTAAAATGGTCGCGGCTTTGAAACATAATCGGGATTCCGTTCAAAAGCAGGACTGGCTGAAGACCGGCATCGCCCGGCTCAACCGGGTCATGAGCGGAGATCCGGAACTCACCGCACTGGCATCAAAGGTCATTTCCGAGATCTGCACCTATCTTGAGGCCCATGTGGGCACCATCTATTTGGCGGGGAACGGCGGCGATGCCACACTTTCGCTCGTCGGGAGTTACGCCTACAGGAAACGCAAGGATCTGCCCGACGTGTTCAAGATGGGAGAGGGGCTTATCGGACAGGCCGCACTGGAGAAGCAGCAGATATTGGTGAAAAACGTGCCGGAAGACTACATCAGAATCAGCTCCGGGCTTGGCGAGCGGATTCCGAGGTTCATCTGCGTAACCCCGTTTGTCAACGAAGGCAGGGTGAAGGGTGTCGTTGAGATTGGCATATTGTATGAGATGGGCGACCAGCAGATGGAGTATCTCCAGCAGGCGATGGCAGTACTGGCTGTCGCTATCGAAAGCGCGCAGGGCAGGACGAACCTCTCCAGGTCGCTCGAGGAGGCCCAAAGCCTGTCCGCGGAACTCCAGGTTCAGCAGGAGGAGCTGAAGACCACCAACGAGGAGCTGGAGACGCAGACAAGGTCGTTGCAGATGTCGGAGGAGAAGCTGAAGACACAGCAGGAGGAGCTTCAGGTGACCAATGAGGAGCTGGAGGAGAAGAACGAGTTGCTGGACCGGCAGAAAAGGGATGTGGAAAAGGCAAGAAAAGACTTGGAAAAGAAAGCCGAAGACCTGGCAATAGCCAGCAAATACAAATCGGAATTCCTGGCTAATATGTCGCATGAATTAAGGACGCCCCTAAACAGCCTGCTGCTTCTGTCCCAGGCGCTGTTCGAGAACAAAAACGGCAACCTGTCTTCCGAGCAGGTCGAGTCTGCCGGGATCATCCAAAGCAGCGGCAACGACCTCCTGAACCTCATAAATGAAATCCTCGACCTGTCCAAAATAGAGGCCGGACGGATGAGCCTCCAACTCGGCACTGTGCAGACAAGCGACATTGCGGAAAGTGTACGCGCCTCTTTCGGACACATGGCTGACAAAAAGGGACTTAGACTGGAGGTTTCCGTACGCAATGACGCCCCTACAGGATTGACGAGCGACCGGAAACGCATCGAACAGATAGTCAGGAATCTCATATCCAACGCCATCAAGTTCACAGATTCCGGAGGGGTGACCGTGACCTTTGCCCGTCCGGCACTGGATGCCAACCTATCGGAAAGCGGCCTTTCAGCAGGTGAATCCCTGTCAATCGAAGTCAAGGACACCGGCATCGGCATCGCCCCTGAAAATCAGAAAATCATTTTTGAGGCATTCCAGCAGGTGGACGGGGGGACGGCGAGAAAGTACGGGGGAACCGGACTGGGTCTTTCCATTTCAAGGGAAATCTCCCGCCTCCTTGGCGGGGAGATAAAGCTCGACAGCGAACTGGGAAAGGGCTCTGCGTTTACGCTGTATCTTCCGGTAAAGCCCCATTCCGACCACAAAGCCGCGCCAGTTAATGCCGCCGCAAACACAATAGGTGACAATAAGAACGGCAATGCGGTGCGCAATACTAAACGGCATAACGCCGCCACCGTGCAGACAGTGGACGACCGCAGCAATCTGAAGAAGGAGGACAAGGTCATCCTGGTTATCGAAGATGATCCCAACTTCGCCAAATTGCTTTATAAGAAATGCCACGAGAAGAATTTCAGGTGCCTGGTCTCCCCGACAGGAGAGGAAGGGCTGGAACTTGCAATCAAGTATCTGCCAAGCGCCGTGATTCTCGATATTTCCCTTCCTGGCATGAATGGCTGGTCGGTGCTTGACGCCCTCAAAGAAAACACAGGCACCCGGCATATTCCGGTGCATATTGCATCCGCCGAGGAATCCTCTTCAGAATCGGTACGCAAAGGTGCGGTCGGCCACGCCACCAAGCCACTCAGCCAAAAGGATCTCGAAGATGCCTTCCGCAGGCTTGAACAGGTCTCAGACGGGAAGCCGAAGTGTGTGCTGGTTGTGGATGACAATCCAGAGATACGGCGCAGCACGGTGAAGCTGATCAGCGACGATGGCGTCAAAGTGGAAGAGGTGGAAAACGGCAAACAAGCACTTGTGTCCCTCCGATCCGGACACTACGACTGCATGATTCTGGATCTGGGCCTGCCGGACATGGATGGCCTGAAACTGCTGGAGCAAATGGAGCTCGAGGGAATCAAGATGCCTCCGGTGATCGTCTATACCTCCCGCGACCTCACGATGGATGAGGAGATAAAACTCCGCGAACATGCCGAGGCCGTAGTCATCAAGGATGTCCGCTCACAGGAGCGCCTGCTCGACGAGGTCTCCCTTTTCCTGCATCGAGTGGTGAGCAAGATGCCGGAGAAACAACGCAAGATCATCAGGGACCTACACAGCACCGACGAGCTTCTGCGGGACAGGAAGGTACTCATCGTGGACGACGACATGCGGACCGCATTCGCCATGTCGCGTCTCCTTTCGGACTGCGGAATGCAGACACTGAAGGCTGAGAACGGGGATAAGGCCCTCCGCCTGCTAGAGGAGAATCAGGATGTTGATATCGTTCTCATGGACATCATGATGCCTATAATGGACGGATACGAGGCCATGAAACGCATCCGCAGTCAGGAGAGGTTGCGAAGACTGCCGATCATCGTGCTCACAGCGAAGGCGATGCCGGAAGACCGGGAGAAATGCCTCACCGCCGGCGCAAATGACTATCTTTCAAAACCGGTGGATCAGAAACGACTTCTCTCCATGATGCGCGTCTGGCTGTGCAGATGAGCGGCGAGAGTCAGATGACAGATGGCAGGTGACGGACGACAGATGAATTGAAGTTATTTTTGGAACGCCGGCAACTTGCCGACATTATTAAATAAAAAGTGTGGAGATAAATTTTTCTGGGACAGAAGAATTTCCCCTTATCATGAAAAGTCGGTGCATGGTGTCATGAAAAACAAAAGCATAGAGCCGATTGAGATTGACCTACTGCTGGAGGCCGTATTCCGGCGTTACGGCTATGATTTCCGCTCGTACGCGAGAGTGTCCATAGAGAGGAGGATCAGGCAGTTCATGTCGGGGGAAGGATGCGTGTCGGTGTCCGAGATGATTCCAAAGGTCCTGCATGACAAGGAGTTTTTCTCGCGACTGTCCCGGTACTTTTCGATCTCGGTAACCGAGATGTTCCGCGATCCGTTCGTCTTCCTTTCAATAAGGGAGACGGTGATCCCCCTGCTCAGAACCTGGCCCCACTTCAAGGTCTGGCACGCGGGGTGCGCAACAGGAGAAGAGGTCTATTCCCTAGCCATCCTGCTCAAGGAGGAAGGGATATATGACCGGGCGACCATCTACGCCACCGACTTCAACGACGAATCTCTGGAATTCGCCCGAAATGGCGTATATAAGATCAGCGACATGAAGGAGGCCACTAGGAATTATCAGCAGGCGGGCGGCAAAAAATCCTTCTCGGAGTACTATCACGCAAAATACGATGCGGCGGCAATGGACGGTTCACTGAAGGAGCGGATTACTTTCGCCAATCACAACCTCTCGGCGGACGGGGAATTCGGCGAGATGCACATTGTCTTCTGCAGGAATGTCCTTATCTACTTCAACAGAGAGCTTAAGAACCGGGCTCTGGGGATTTTTACGGAAAGCCTTGTGCATGGAGGGATACTTTGTCTCGGGACCAAGGAGGACATTCAGTTTACCGACGTGGGGAACCTTTACAAGGTGCTAGACGCAAAGGCAAAAATCTACAAGAAGAAGGAAAATACGGGAAGTTTGGACAGTAGGATTTAGAAAGTAGAAAACAAGATGCAGATGAAAGGTTTATAGTAGGCGAGTTTATTCGCCGTTCTTTAATGCGACGCGCAATAAATTGCGCTGTTGCAAGCTAACAGGAAAGTGTGAAAGACAAGAAGATGAAGGATAGTATTACAGATTTCAAGGCTGTTGTCATCGGCGGATCGGCGGGCGGAGTCGAAGCGCTTGCTGTCATTATCTCCGCGCTTCCTGCGAATTTCGCGTTGCCTATACTTGTGGTTCAACACCTGCATCAGAGTGACAATGGCTCCTTCTCTGCGCACATTGCCCGCATGACGCATCTGCCGGTAAGCGAGCCGTGCGACAAGGAAAGAATAGAGTGCGGACATGTATATACGGCACCCGCCAACTACCATATGCTCGCGAATAGAGATTGGACGATCAGCCTTTCTGTGGACGAGAGAGTCAACTGGTCGCGCCCATCCATAGACGTACTTTTCGAGAGTGCCGCTTGGGCCTGGGAAAAATCGGTAATTGCGATCCTTCTTTCGGGCGCCAACTACGATGGCACAAAAGGCCTGAGCGCGATCAGGGAAGCGGGCGGACTGACCATCGCCCAGTCTCCGGCAAGCACCGAGTTTCCGGTCATGCCCAGGTCGGCGATTAATGCCGGAGTTGTGGACCAAGTTCTGAGTGTGGCAGACATTGCCAGACTCCTAGCTAGACTTGGAGTGAAGGAAAAACGGATTACTGATCACAGCTCCCGGGAATTGCGGCTCTCCGGCCGCTTAATGAATGAGGGGGGAAGATGACTTACAGGCAGAAGATATTGATTGTTGACGACAAGAAGGAAAATCTCATCGCCCTCCGGCAAGTTCTGCGCGAAGTGGATGCCGAGGTCATTGAAGCGGCAGATGGCAACGAGGCCCTTGCCGCCACGCTCGCCCACGATTTCGCGGTGTTCCTCCTGGATGTGCAAATGCCTGAGATGAACGGATACGAGCTGGCCGAATTCCTGCGCGGCGACAAGAAGACACAGGTGGTTCCGATCGTCTTCCTCACCGCCGGATTCGTAGACGAGAAGGCCATATTCAAAGGCTACGAGGCCGGCGCCGTAGACTACATAATGAAACCCTACCCCCCTGCCGTCCTGCGCGGAAAAGTGAAGGCGTTTCTCGAAATAGCAAACTACCGGCGCGAGCTGGAAATGAACCGGAACCATCTCGAAACCCTGGTCGCCGAGCGGACGGCGCATCTGGCGGAGCGCATTAAGGAGCTGAACTGTCTTTACGCCATTTCAAGCCTAATCGCGGAATCATCCGGATCAACCGACAGATTGCTCAGGGTTGCAGTGGAGTTGTTGCCCTCGGGTTTTCAGCATCCGGAGGCAATCCTCTTCAGAATAGTATTGGACGGCAGGGCGTTCGCGTCGCCCAGCTTCACTGACACCGGCAACAGGTTTTCCGCAGACATCGTGATCGCCGGCGAGACCGCCGGAAAAATTGAGGGCTGCCTCCCGGAGGAAATATCCGAACACGGCGGGGGTTCTTTCCTCAGGGAAGAGCAGGAGCTGATTATAAATATAGCAAGACAGCTCGGCATCGGGATAGAACGCAAGAGAGCCGAGACTGCACTGGTCAGCGCGAAAGAGGAGTGGGAACGGACTTTTGCCGCCGTTCCGGAACTAATTGCGATGATTGACATGAATCACCGCATAATCCGTGCGAACCTGCCAATGGCTGAGCGTACCGGAATCACCTGCGACAAGCTAATAGGCCGGTACTGTTACGAGGTTATACATGGTTTTTCCTCATCCCCTGCCTCCTGTCCGTCTTCAAAAATACTGGCCAGCGGAAAAGTGGAGCGCACTGAAATGCCAATAGCGCATCTGGGAGGGACTTTTGACGTAAGCACAACCCCGTTGCGCGATGCTGAAGGGCAACTTATCGGCTACGTGTATGTCGCCAGCGACATCACCACCCAGAAGCTGGCGGCGCAGGAGCATGAAAAGATGGAATCCCTGCTTCATCAGGCCCAAAAGATGGAGGCCGTAGGAAAACTTGCCGGCGGAGTCGCCCACGATTTCAACAACATGCTGACTGTAATCAATGGATATTCGGAGGTGTTATTACTGGACATGCCGCAGTCCGATCCGAACTATTACTGCATCCAGGAAATTAACAAGGCGGGAGAACGCTCCGCGAATCTCACCCGACAGCTTCTCGCATTCGCCCGCAAACAGACAATAACGCCGGAAGTCCTGAACCTGAATGACATCATCGCAAGCATGCTCAAACTGCTTCAGCGGCTTATCGGCGAGAACATCAAACCGGTATGGAAACCCGCCGACAATCTATGGAAAGTCAAGATGGATCCTTCGCAGATTGACCAGATTTTAGCCAACCTCCTTGTTAACGCCCGCGATGCGATAGCAGGCGTCGGCGAGGTGACGATTGCGACCGGGAACGAGTATGTGGATGAGGCTTTTTGCAGGACGCATCAGGATTCCTCCCCCGGAAAGTACGTCCTGCTGTCTGTCAGTGACAATGGTTGCGGAATGGATGGAAAAACCCTAACTCAAATCTTTGAACCGTTCTTCACGACCAAAAAAGAGGGAGAGGGTACCGGGCTCGGACTCGCCACCGTATTCGGTATCGTGAAGCAGAACGGCGGATTCATAAATGTCTACAGCGAACCCGGGAAAGGCACAACTTTTAAGATATATCTGCCACTGCATGAACCAGAGGATGCGGACAGTGGGGAGAATACCGGAAAACAGGAAATATTTACGGGGACTGAAACCATCCTGCTCGTCGAGGACGAAGTCGCACTTCTCGTATTTGCAAAAATACAGCTCGAACGACTGGGCTATACCGTACTGGACGCGGACAGTCCGGTCCAGGCCGTCAGGATTGCCGCCGAGTACAAAGGGGATATCCACCTCCTGATGACCGATATGGTCATGCCGGAAATGAGCGGGCGTGACCTCAAAGGAAAAATCGGCGCAATGCGCGCCGGAATCAAATGCCTTTTCATGTCAGGCTACACTACGGATCTCGTTTCGGACAAGGGCGCTCTCGACGAAGGCATCCATTTCCTCCAGAAGCCGTTTACAACGGAAACCTTGTCCGCAAAACTCCATGAGGCCCTGTCGTCAAGGTAGGTGGCCAAAGCACCGCAACTTTTTTAGAATAGTTAGAGCCCGTCCACAAAAAGCTGTTTTTGTGGACGGACTCTATTTAGGACTACCATCCGTCATATCCTTGCTTTTCCTTGCACGTTTATCAAAAAAATAAATTGTTAAGCTTTTGCGCAGTAAAAAGTTAAAAATCAAGAGTTTTCCAGTGTAATTAGCGTGTTTCACAGGTTATATTTTCTGTGCATTCAGTGCATGTCCATGTCCCGCAGTAGCTTCCTTGCGTAGGCGGTTGTCCTGTGGCATGAAATTCGGTTGCGGCGCAAGCTGCTTCATGTAGGATATCGGATATTCTTCCTTAACTCAAAAGGCAGTACTAAATGAAATTAGATAACACTAGACCGAGATGTCCGGGACAGGACACGCGTTTCTGGAAACCGGAAGACATTTTCACCATTAATTGCCAGCACTGCGGAAATGAAATGGAATTCTTCAAGGATGAGCCTTTCCTCAACTGCAAAAAATGCGGAAATGAAGCGAAAAACCCGAGAATAGACCTCGGCTGTGCAAAATGGTGCAAGTTCGCGGATCAGTGTCTCGGTAGAACTCCTGGTAATAATTCCGCATCCCCGGTAATAGAGAAGGTCAAGGCATTGCTGACTTCGCAATTCCGTCTGGACGCCGACGCAATGGAGAAACTGGAAAAAGCGTGTAAAAAAGCCGACGATGTCCTCGGCGGCACAAAGTGCGATCCCTGTGTGGTGAAATCCTCCCTGGCAGTTTTATTTTTTTTCAAAGATGAAAAAAAATATTACGACAGTGTTGCCGAAATCATGGAGAAGGCCGGGATAAACAAAGATCAGCAGGAGAGGATATCGACAGTCGTCAAGGCGATAATATCCGGCACGGATGCAGATCTGGATGAATTCAAAACCGTGAAAAAGATATTTAATTAGACGGCCAAAGCGCCCCAACTTTTAAGTAACACAGGCTTCAGCCTGTAGTTGAATTAATCTAAAAACAAAAGGAAAATTGCAGGCTAAAGCCCGCATTACTCAGATAACTTTGAATTTCCTTAACGTGGACTTATCTTAAGACGTTCTAAATTGGAAGTTTCCGCTGTGGCGGACTGAGTGTTCGATGTTTAAATAATACACAGAAAGACTTTGATTCAATATGCCAATCATAAAATTCAAACCTTCCGGCAAGACGATTGACCTGCCTCCGGGAACGGAACTTCTCGAAGCCGCAAGAAAAGCAGGAATCAAAGTCGATTCCCCCTGCGGAGGAAAGGGAACCTGTGGAAAATGCATTGTCCAGATCCTTTCCGGAAACGTGGACTCCGACAGTCTCGGTGTTCTCCCCCAGTCATCGGTCGCCGACGGCTACGTCCTCGCATGCAAGACAAAGATCCTCGATGAAGACGTAACCGTCGAAGTGCCGGAACAAATTGGGCACGAAGGCGGGAAATTTACAAAGACAAGCGAGGATTTCAGCCTTGTCAGCAGGGAGCTTTTTCCCGAGCGCTGGGAATATGACCCGCTGGCAATCAAATGGCTAGTGAAGATTCCACCGCCGCAGATGGAGGACGGCCTTTCGGATTTCGACCGGCTTTCACTGGCGATCAGGAAAGAATGGGGACAGTGCCAGATCATCTGCGGCCTTCCGGTATTGAGGCTCATCGCCGGCACTATCCGCGAAAAGGACGGATTAGTCACAATAACAATCATCTATGACGCCGGCTGCTGTTACATCATAAACGTGCAGGCTGGCGACACTACTGCAATAAATTACGGCATCGCGGTGGACGTCGGCACAACCACTGTCGCAGTTGAACTCGTCTATCTTTTCCTGGGCGAGGTGGTGGCGGTCAGAAGCGACTACAATGAACAGGTCGAATGCGGACTCGATGTCATAAGCCGCATAAACTATGCAAGGAAACCGGAACGTCTCGAAGAACTCCGGAGAAGGATTCTCGCAACCGTCAACCGCCTCATAAAACAGATTGTCGACACCCACGGCATTGACATCAACGATGTTTCCAGCGGCGTGATTTCGGGAAACACCACGATGATGCATCTCCTGCTCGGACTTAATCCCGAAAACATACGGCTCGAACCCTATACTCCGACAATAAGGGAGGCGCCATTCATGTCCGCAGCGGAGGTGGGAATACACATCAACAAACAGGCGTGGCTATATTTCTCTCCGCATGTCGGAAGTTATGTCGGGGGAGACATCACGGCAGGGATCCTCTGCACCGACCTTGCGACCGACAGCAAGGCGATAAGCCTTTTCATAGACATCGGGACGAACGGCGAAATTGTCATTGGCAACTCCGAATTCATGCTGACCTGTGCGTGTTCTGCCGGGCCGGCATTTGAAGGCGGAGGCATAGAATTCGGGATGCGGGCTGCCCTGGGGGCCATCGAAAAAATAGAGATTGATCCTGAAACCGGACGCGCTGACTGCTGGACCATCGGCAACGGAAAGGCGAAGGGCATCTGCGGTTCGGGCATGATTTCGCTCCTCGCAAACCTCTATCTCACCGGCTGGATTGACGCGTCCGGGAAATTCAACCGCCGCAGAAAATCAAAGTCCGTTGTCACCGAAGGCCGTTATGCAAAGTATGTGATTGTCCCGGCGGAAGAAAGCGCAGCGGGGAAAGACATAGTCATAGGCGAACTTGACATCGAAAACATCATCCGCGCGAAAGCCGCAATCTATTCGGCATGCAACATGATGCTTGAACAGGTCGGAATGAAGTTTGATGATCTTTCGACAATCTATATCGCCGGCGGATTCGGAAGATCCCTCGATCTCGAAAAAGCGATAGTCATCGGGCTTGTCCCCGATCTCCCCCGCGAAAAATTCAAATACATCGGCAACGCCTCTCTTATGGGAACGTACATGGTTCTGCTTTCAAAAGAGTTCAGGGGCAAACAACTCGAACTTGCAAGGAAAATGACATATATAGAACTCAATACCGCCCCGGCATATATGGACCAGTACACCGGCGCGCTCTTCCTCCCGCATACCGATATAGGCCGCTTCCCGACCGTGAAGAAGATGAAAGATGATTTTTCCCGCCGGGAAAAATCATAACTGAAGAAAATAAAGAGCCTTTATATAATTTTCCCGACACCGGGCAAATTATTCCGGCTTGATTTATTTTCCACATCAGACTATCTTTCACCCAACATGAAAATTAAAAATCCCATAATAAACAACCTTTCCAAACATCTGTTCTGGGATGTTGACGTCAGCAGGCTGGATGCCGAGAGGAACAAGAAACTTGTCATCCGCAGAGTTCTGGCATACGGGACCCTAAGTGATTGGGAATTGATCCATGACCGCTATGGCATAGATGAGATCGCCAAAATTGCCCAATCAATCAAAGACTTGGATTTCAAGTCCGCATCCTTCGTATCAATGTTGTCTGGCATACCAAAAGAGAAGTTCGCATGTTACACTATAAAACAATTGACGCAACGACACTGGGTATCCTGAGAAAGATACAGAGCGAACCGGAATTTTCCGAATTGCGGTTGGTTGGCGGCACCGCCCTAGCTTTACAGATATCTCACCGCAAATCAATAGACATAGATTTGTTCGGAAAACTCGATTCAGATAGCATCCAGGTCATGAAAAAACTGGATCGGATAGGAAAGACGATAATCCTCAGTAAATCCGAAAACATCGGCATTTATTCCATTAACGGAATCAAGGTGGATATCGTGAACTACCCTTACAAATGGCTCGAAGAACCTGTCAAGGAGGATGGGTTAACTCTGGCAGGCATGCAGGACATCGCGGCAATGAAACTTGCGGCCATTACAAATCGCGGTTCCAAAAAGGATTTCATAGACCTGTTTTTCCTGTTGCGCCACTTCACTTTCAGCGAATTGCTCATCTTCTATCAGGATAAATATCATGACGGTTCAGTATTCCATGTCCTCAAAAGTCTGTCATATTTCGACGACGCGGATGAGGATGAGGCTCCTGTAATGCTCGATCATGTGCGATGGGTGGATGTAAAGAAATTTATCTCAAAATCATTAAACGCTCATTTGAAAAAAACACATAAACTTTCCCATTAGTGCTCTGCGCAATATTTACGCTCATAATATAAACTTTATAGCCTGAGGTAATTTCAAAACTGTGGCTCGGACAAGCCTCGCCCTCCATGTTTTACGCCCGTTTATGGCGTGGAGGGTCGTGCTTGTCACGACCGTTTCTTGAGTTTTGAAATTGCCTCAGCCTCATTATGATTTGCTTATTTTCTATTAATGAGGCAAGCGTTAAGCTGGGGTAGATGAGTCTGCTTTGAGTAGGCCAGAGCTCGACGTGTCCGCCATAGCATTTTAGCGACGGGGGATGAACGCGGTTCTTCTCCTGGGAGCGCCAAGCGTCTGCTTGGCTGTTTTGAAATTCAATATGCCAAGCGGACGCTTGGCGTTCCCGGGGTTTGTCGCCAATCACCCATTGTCATCGTCGTGAAATTTGTCTAAAAAGTAACACAGCGCTCTCCTAGCACGGCTTCTTAGAGAGGGATGGCATACTTTTGAATTCAAGCCACCCAGCTTAACGGTTACATTCTGTCCGCATAAATATTTCTTCTAAGAGCACCCGGAAACGGTGAACATCCGGTCGACCGTCTTGAATTCCACTGCTCCAATCGGGATATTGACTTTCACGAAGTGTATTTTTGCGGTTTCCGCAAAAATACTTTCAAGCGTCAACTTGATACTGAGATATTAAATTGTAGATTTCATGTTTCGAGAAATCAAGAACAGGGGGAATTCCATGCTTGCCAGGACATATTCGGCTGCGATAAACGGCGTTAACGCGTATACCGTGGAAGTGGAAGTGAACGCCACCGGACAAGGGGAGAACACCACAGTTTCAGTCGTCGGGCTTCCGGACGCCGCGGTAAGGGAAAGCCGCGACAGGGTCCGCTCCGCGCTCCAGAGCTGCGGATACACGCATCCCTTCGGAAATACGGTTGTGGGTCTCGCTCCGGCAGACATCCGCAAGGAAGGCGCCGCATTCGACCTGCCGATTGCGCTCTGCATGATCGCCACCACAGGCAAACTCGACCGTGAAAAACTTTCCAGGACGATGATTGTCGGAGAACTCGCCCTGAACGGAGGGGTAAGATCCGTAAAGGGAGTTCTCCCGATAGCCATACATGTCAGGAATAAAAAGGAGATAGATTCCATAATCGTCCCTGCCCGGAACGCCGCAGAAGCGGCAGTAGCCGCTGGTAAAATCCCGGTCTACCCCATTGAAAATCTCATTGATGCGGTGAATTTCTTCAGCGGTTCCGATTTCAGGGAACCATACCGGGAGACCATAGACGAGGCCGTCTCAATATCAAAAAACAGGTCGGAGCCGGATTTCGCCGAAGTCAAGGGTCAAGGCTGCGCCAAACGCGCCCTCGAAATCGCCGCGGCGGGCGGACACAACGTCCTGATGATAGGTCCGCCTGGAACGGGAAAATCAATGCTTGCAAAACGCGTTCCCGACATTCTTCCGCCGATGCACATTGACGAGGCCCTAGACGCAAGTAAAATCCACAGCATTCTCGGACTACTTCCCGCAGACACCCCGATTCTCACACAGCGCCCGTTCCGCTCGCCACACCACACAATCAGCGATGCTGGCCTCTTTGGCGGACAAAGCATGCCGACACCCGGGGAACTGAGCCTCGCCCACAACGGAGTTCTTTTCCTTGACGAACTGCCGGAATTCAAGAGAAATGTCTTGGAAGTCATGCGTCAGCCACTCGAGAACGGCTCCGTTACAGTCTCACGCGCCTCCGGCTCATTTGTTTTTCCTGCAAGGATCATGCTGGTTGCCGCAATGAACCCCTGCCCGTGCGGACATTACGGAAACCACCAGCGGGTCTGCAGATGTTCGCCGCCACAGATACAGCGTTACAGGAGCAAAATTTCCGGTCCGCTCCTCGACAGGATTGACATCCATGTCGAACTGCTCCCTCTAAACGACGATGAAATGATCAAGGCCCCCGCCGGGGAAAGTTCCTGCGAGGTCCGCAAAAGAGTGACGAACGCGCGGAAAACCCAGCAGGAACGCTATGACGGCGCAGGCATATTCTGCAATTCACAGATGGGGCAGTCGCACCTTCAGGACCACTGTTCCCTAGACAAGGAGAGCCAATCCTACCTCAGACATTCCATAAAGGAACTCCAGCTCAGTGCCAGGGCTTATGACAAAATTCTCCGTGTTGCAAGGACAATCGCTGATCTCGACTCTTCCGAAAATGTAAAACAGGACTATATTTTCGAAGCCGTGCAATATCGGAGTCTCGACAAACGCTTATGGTAGGGGAACAATGCTTATGAAGAAAATCTCATGTTTTAACTTTTTCAAACTCTGCAATCCCGGACTTGCGAAATTCGCAATTGTCTGCGTTGCGGTTCTGCTTTCGGGCTGCGCCTCATGGCAGGGAACCAACAAGGGGAAAGATCCCTATGCACCGGAGTCAGTCGATCCTAAACTGTTTCAAGCCGAAAGATTCGGCGAGGAGCAGAGCATATCCATCAACGCCGGATATTTTATCTGCAAAGGGAAATACATCCCCCCTCCCTACATAATCAGGAGAAACGGGCTTTCCATCCATGTGAACGACGTCATGGTCCTCGGCCCCATAAAATGGATGTCGCCTGACATGAAGGCTCCGGAAAATCCCCCGAAAATCCCGGATGTCGGCATCTGGAGCGGATCCGCAACAATCAACAGTTTCATCGATGATACTTTCATCTACTATGAATCCCTCTATAAGGGGGAGAATCCGCCAAAGGATAAAACCATGCTCCAGATTGTCTCAGAACAGATTTCAAAACTTCCGAATGTCTGGTCTGCAAAAACCGATGAAGAGAAAGACCTGATAAGGATAACCATGTGGAACGGCGGCAAATTCAATGTGAGCGCCAGCGCGCTCTATGACAAGATGAATGTGAACATATCCGAAGAGGCTCTGCGTGAAATGTACAAAAGGGCCTTTGACAGGTATGTTGACTTTTTCAAGAGCAACAAAATTGTCTACAGGGGGTTTAAGATAGCCGAGATCGAATGGATCGAGAACACTAAGACCTTTTATGAGGCCGTTAAAATACTCAACAATACAAAAACCTGGAATTCCTCCAAGAGGAAGTCCCTTGAAAAACTGGATTTCGGCAGTGAGAAAATCAACAACGAACTCATCTCCACATTCAAACCTTCAAAAGAACTCGAAAAAAGACTTTACGACGATTATGCCAAGAACGTTAATTTGAAACAGGAAAGAACTCCCCCGGGAGATAAATTCAAATAGTCATATTTCCCCTGGAAAACAATAGATTTGTTTTCCAGGAAAAATATCAGCGATAATTAAACAGGAAACACTTGATTTTTTCCGTATCCGGGATACATTCAAGTCAAAGGTTACACCGACGGACTTGGCTATATGCAGAATTCCGGATTTCGCGGTTCCTTTTCAAACCGCCGACATACGGAAAAAGACTTGTTACGCATCTGCATTCCGATCAGCCCGCCTCATCAGAAAGGAGTGACTCGAATGAATATTCTCTTAATCTATCCTGAATTTCCCGACACATTCTGGAGTTTCAAGCACGCCCTGAAATTTGTGCGGAAAAAATCAGCCTTCCCCCCGCTGGGACTCTTGACTGTCGCCGCAATGATTCCGGAGGAATGGAACAAACGCCTTGTCGACATGAATATAGGCAAACTCAAACAGAAAGACCTCAACTGGGCCGACTATGCCTTCATAAGCGGAATGATAGTCCAGAAAGAGTCGGCCGCAGAAGCGGTGGCGGCCTGTAAAAAGGCGGGACTGAAAATCGTGGCCGGAGGCCCACTGTTCATGAGCGAGCGGGAAAACTTCCCTGACGTCGACCACTTTGTCCTCAACGAGGCCGAAATAACCCTCCCCTTATTCCTTGAAGATTTAAGCAGGGGATGCGCAAAACCAGTCTACACCTCGAAAGAGTTTCCAGATATCACCAAAACCCCGCTCCCACTGTGGGAGCTCGTGAACATGGGGAAATATGTGACCATGAGCGTCCAATTCTCACGCGGATGCCCTTTCAACTGCGATTTCTGTAACGTGACTTCACTTTTCGGACATCGTTGCAGGACAAAAGACACCAGTCAGATCCTGGGCGAGCTCGACCGCATATACAATCAAGGATGGCGCGCCGGAATATTCTTCGTCGACGACAATTTCATAGGAAACAAAAAACAGCTCAAGACCGATCTGCTCCCGGCTTTGATAAACTGGCAGAAAGGTAAGAGGGGAATATCGTTCCTGACAGAGGTTTCAATCAACCTTGCAGACGACGACGAGCTCATGCAGATGATGATTAACGCCGGCTTCGACATGGTTTTCATAGGGATAGAAACACCCGATGACAGCGGTCTCGCCGAATGCAGCAAGAAACAGAACAGAAACAGGGACATGCTCGCCGACATCAAGAAAATGCAGAGATTCGGATTCCAAGTCCAGGGCGGGTTCATCGTCGGGTTCGACAGCGACACTTCCACCATTTTTCAGCGCCAGATAGACTTCATACAGAAAAGCGGGATAACTACGGCAATGGTCGGCATGCTTCAGGCAATACCCGGAACAAGACTGCACGAGAGGATGAAGGATGAGGGACGCCTGATCGGCACAACTACAGGAGACAACGTTGACGGGACAAGCAACATCGTCCCAAGCAAGATGAATGCGAAAGCGCTTCAGGACGGCTACAAGAAGATACTGAATGAAATCTATTCGCACAAAGGCTATTACCAGAGGGTCAAAACTTTCCTCAGGGAATATAAGCAGTCGCCAAACACGAAAAAATCCTTGAGGGTCTCGCATCTGCTCGCACTCATCAGGTCTGTATATCTCCTTGGAATCATAAGTAACGGGCGTTATTACTACTGGAATCTCATTTTGTGGACCCAGTTCAGGAAACCGAAACTGTTCCCTCTTGCAATCACCCTCGCAATCTACGGATACCATTTCCGGAAAGTGTCAAAGCAGAATGTCGCGTAAAACCATCTGAGCCAATTTCAAAATGTCGAAGGTAGGGCGCGTTCTCCGCAACGCGCCGCCTCAAAACGGACGGCTCGGAGAGCCGTCCCTACCTTAAATTCGGCAGTTTTGAAATTACCTCCATCTGAATGGATTTTTCATTTTGGTGCCTGGAAGGTGTTGTGTTTCCCTTTTCACTCCTTTTCAATTATGCGCATCTCGCACCAGGCGAACATGAGGAAAACTGTGATTATGGCCGCGGTTTTATGCTTGATGAAATTGAATACGGGCAGGCTTCCGAACGGTCGGTGCGGACATAATCGACTTTGACCTTCTCATCACTTACATTTACGCGCAGGAAACCGGAATTCGGCAGAAAGTCGCCTTTCTCGTAGCCATATTCCTTTGCCTGATGTCTTTTCAAGTTCCGGTTTGCAGGCTGGGGGACAAGCTGATATACGATCCCGTCTTTCTCCTGTCTGGCGAAGAAATGGTCGTGTCCGTGAAACACTATCGAGACGCCAGTATCGACAAAGAGTTCGTGTATCGGTTTTTCCCATCCCGGCCTGTTCTTGGCAAAAGTGACGGCTCCATCCTTTTCATGTCCGCCCCATTCGCAAAATGGCACGGCTTCAATTCCGCCCCTGCCCGCATTGTCCAATCCGCCAACGAGTTGATGTATGAATACGAACTTGAATTTAGCCTGCGAATTTCGCAAAGTCCCGGCCAACCAGTCGTATTGTGTTTTGCCCAGTGTCATGTTCCAGGGAGAACCGCCGCCCTTGTTG
The DNA here is from genome assembly GCA_945883805.1 of Victivallis vadensis. Taxonomy (GTDB): domain Bacteria; phylum Verrucomicrobiota; class Lentisphaeria; order Victivallales; family GWF2-50-93; genus GWF2-50-93. The sequence continues at coordinate 41,064 of CAMCYE010000011.1, forward strand.
GCGCGGGAATACCAATAAGGATCTAGCACTGCAAAGAGGGCATTGCCCCATTCCCACGAATAATAGTTCTGAAGTTGCCCGGCGTACGGCTGCTTCTCCATATTGCCAGAATAGAAATTGTCAGGGGCAGGGTTTGGAAAATATTTTTTGCGAGTTTCGCATGACCAAACCGCTAAACCGTCCTTTTCACAGGCTCCCTTTTTGGAAGCCTCCTCGCCGTCATGATTTCCAAGCGTCAGAAAAACAGGAACGGAATTCCCGATCAGCCCGAGATAATACCGCTGCGCCAAATATTGTTTCAGAGCGTCTTTGCGTTCTGGAATTTTACCGGTCATGAATGTGTCTCCCAGATCAATTAGGAAGTCTGGATGCGAGGCCAGCTCATTTGCGAGGGTCGTGTTATAAAGTTCGGACAGACAATAACCGTCAAGATGTGAATCCGCCTGCACGGCAAAGGTAAAGGTGGAGCCAGGCGGTCTTGCGGTGTGGAATGAATAATTTCCGCTTGCCGGCAAAATCTGTTTTCCGGCTCCGGCATCCATTATGCGATAAGAATAAGCAGTATTGGCCTTCAGTCCGTCGAGGATAATATGCCTAGGTTCGCCGACATTCAGTTCAATTGTTTCAGTCTGCCTGTCAAAAGAACCTTCGGATCCATATCCTATAAAGATCTTTGATTTGGAATTCATCATGACGCTTGCAGTCACTGACGAGTTCGTCGGCCTGCCGAGAATTACGTTTCCGGCATAAGCGGGTATCTCCGACAAGAATATGGCGCGGTCATCGCCATCACCTTGAGATTGTTCCTTGTTTTTTTCGGAAACATTTTCGGAATATACATTTCCCTGCAAGACGATTGCGGCAAATGCGATTGCCGCAATCGCCTTCGAAAGGATTTTCGAATGTTTCGTCATGTTTGACCCTTTGTGGAGTGCGGCAGCTTGCTGCCGCCTTCTGACAGATAAGCTTGCTTGTCTGCAAATGACGCGGAGCAAGCTCCTCTAACTAAGGCTGAAGCAATCTTCAGCACTCCATAATACGCTTTGCAAATTTTACAATTATTCCTACGGCTTGAAAAAGAATTTGTCTGTGTTCGGCATGACAAGTTCTTCCTTCTTGGCGTCGGAATAAATATAGTACGGGGCGCTCGTGTAGCCATCTAGATTTCTCAGTTTTGCCAAAACTTTGAGTTGTTCGGCCGTCAGGGTTTTTCTGACTTTTGCGAACGCTGTCGCGTAATACCAGGACATTTCGCCGTCGAGTTCACCGTAGTGACGGCCAAGCTCTATCACTTTTGCCTTGTCCGGAGTCTCACCCTTCAGGAATTTGCGAAGTTCGCCGGATATTTTCCTGCGAACATCAACGCATTCCAAAATCGCCTTTTTCTGGGATGAGATGATCCCTGTGACGTATCCCCTCTGTGTTTCGTTGAGAGTTTCAAGGAATGTCTTTCCGCTGTCCCCGGTGACGGATGTGCTAATGTCGAAATCACGTTTCCCCATGGCGGGCATGTCTTTCATGTAAAATCCGCCGAAGTATGTGCCGTGCCGTTCCGGACAGAAATAGGTATCGGCCTCGATTGAACCGGCATACCAGCTGAAGAATTCGCTGGCGTATGTCATGTATGCGACATTCACCATCTTTTCCGTGCCTCTGGGCAGCTTGTAGTTATCCATCTCAATCGCGGGCCAGGTGTTGAAGTCGCCGAACTTCATTTTGGCGAGATATGCCTTCTGTTCCGGCTTAAAGGAGGATGCGACTTGACCGAAGATCTGGGCACGCTTATAACTCAGTTCAGCGTCAAAGGCGAAGATGTAGCCCACGTACTGCATCACCGCATCCTTGTTCAATCCGCTGCTTCCCTGCGGAATCTCGCCGTTCAATTCCCGGCAGAAGGCCTTTATGAGGGGCAGTCGTTTACCGGCAAGTGCGTTCAATTGAGCCGCCTCTTCCCGGGCGGCTTTCTCAAAAATGCCGCGTTGCTCGTCACTGAGGACATGCAAGACATTGCCCGCCACCCGGCCAAGAAACATCGGGTTGTGCCCTTTCTGAGCGGCATCGATGTCTCGCATGTACTGGAACCCGAAGAAGTCGCAGACCTTGCCCGGCGGAATGAATGTGGAAGCGCCGAAGTCGCCGGTGATGAAGGCGAGCCCGCTGAACGCGATCGTGTGCAACTGCGCATTGTCCGAGACGGCCTGCTCTATGTTGTATTTCTGCGGAGACTCACCCTTTTTGCCGTCGTTTCTGGGCGGCTTATTATCATCTTTGTTCTGCCTTTGGTCCTTTGGAGGTCCCTGCTGTCCGGATACGGTACATGTCAAAGTTGCAAGCGACAGGATGATTGCGCCTGTGAACGCAATCCGGATGCTTTTGTTCAAATTGATTGACATCGTCTTTCTCCTTTCTGTTCTGTTAAAGGAACGCCGGCAACTTGCCGGCACTTCTTATTTGTTTCGAATTTCGTTCTGTCCCCCGTCTTGTCCCTCGTAGCCTCCCTGGCGAAGTGGGAAGCCCCCCGTACGAAGTGGGATATTCGGATTTCGAGTTTGATTTGGAGGCGGTGGTGGTTTCAATTCATCCTTACTCAGAAATCCGTCCTTGTTGAGATCCATCAGGTTGAAATGCTCAGCAGGTCCGTCGAACTCAGTCCTTAATATTTTTCCATCACCGTTTTTGTCGAGGCGTTTAAAATGTTCGTTGGCAATGTTCCCGTCAGGATGTTCGACTGTTGGTGACTGAAATGCCACAGTTGCTTTTTCTTCGGCACCGTCAGCTCTGGCAGTAACGCCACCACCTCTCACGCAACGTACAAAATTGTTTATACGGATAACGTCGCCCTGCGGTCCCCGACCGTGAGGGAAAAGCGCGGGGTCGCCGGCCTTCAGGTCGCTGCGCTGAGCGCCGGCACCATGAACATCGGTAAACTGATAGTCGCCTGAGTTGGCAGATTTCCCAGTGTTCCTCTCAGAGGGGCCTTCTGCAAAAGGTCTGGCCGGCATCCAACCTGCCGCTCGACCAAATGCGACATAAACAGCAGCATCGCCTCCTTTCCCGCCCACATGAGTCGTTCCGGTCCAGTAACAGGCATAATCAGCCTGACCAATTTCATTCTTTATCTGAGTGCAGTTTAAAAGCGGATCTATAGCCGCCGAACTGGTTGTGGAAGGCGAACGCGAATAGTCTACGATGCTCTGCAGTTCCTTTGCGTTCGGCAATCTCCAGTCGTTGTAACCGAGATAGTTCGCAGCATTTTTCTGCATCGCCCACGCCAACGCGGCCTGCCAATTCATGCCCTTGCCACTGTCACCCTTCTCCCATATCAGTCCGGTAGCGCGATCTGTTACGGTGCCGTCGCGGTTGTCATGGAAATCGTTCCTGCCATAATTCGGATTTCCCCTGACACAGAGTACAAAAAATGTTTTCGCCTGTTGCCCGGGCCTCGTTGTGCCGTACCCCTTGATCCGGCCGTCGGCAAAATTCACGCCGAACATCTGGTTCTGGTTGGCAACATACAGTGTGCTGGAAGCCCATTGAGAATCAATGGTACGCTCACCGACTTTGGCATCACCGTAGGCAAACTTGAAAAAACGCGTGTCAATGAATGGAGACAGACTGGAGGTGTCTGTGGCATTTGGTCCGCTAACATCTACACCGCTGAACAAGATAAGAGAATACAGTTCCTTGATTGTCGGCAGTCGCCAGTCGCTGAACCCGCCGAATTTTGCGGCGTTGAGCTTGGCCGGTAACGCCTGAGCCTGTGTAAGACTCAGTTTGTCGGCACTGCTGACAAGTCCGTTACCGTCGGTATCCGGACTGCGCTGCCATGTCAGGCCGGTGAGGTTGTCTATGACAGTCAGACCATCGATACTGATTTTATAACTGGCCGGGTGGCATTGGAAGTTTCCATTCTGGCCGTAGAATGCCTGCCCTTCTTTCGGATGAGCAATTTCTTTGTTGTTGTCATAGCACTTGGTCTGCCCTGTATCCGCTATGGGGTAAGTCAGTTTTTTTGCGGATGGATCGCCGTCCCCCACCCCAAATACCGCACCTGAGAATGCAACACCGCACAGGATCGTTAAATACAAACGCGGCAGCAGAGTGCCGCGGCTACAGCTGGATTTGTTGTAGCCACGGCACTCTGCTGCCGTGATTTTTGATTGCAATTTAATATTGAGTTTTGAATATTGGATATTCATTGTTTCCTGTCAGACTTTGATACTTTGACACGCTGATACTCTGACACTTTAGGGAACCTCTATATTTGGTTCTTCCAGTCAGGACTGCATACTTGGTTCAGCGGCTTCCTGATGAATGCCCCCCTTCCTGTTTAAGCGGTATCTCAGGGACAGATATGCAAACGCCCCTGCGATGTTCGCAACAAGCAGTATTGACAGCCAAATCTCGAAAGGCGCCTTGACATGACCTTGGAGTGCTGAAGCTCCGCTTCAGCCTTGTTCAGAGGAGCTTGCTCCTCGTGTGACTGACAAGCAAGCTTGCCAGGAGAAAGGCGGTACCAAGGTATGCGCACTCCAAGTGATTCGCTCCGCTCTTCAATAAATCATTTGAACTCGGAACAATCAATCACTATTTTCGATTCTTAACTGTTAATCTGCGAATGTTCGTTTTTTCGGAAAAAAGCTTTTTGGTTATTAAAATTTATTGAAAAGCTCACAATAAATACTCTACTTTTTTATTTTCTGGCAGCAGGAATTTCGTATTTGAAGGCGATCTCGCCGTCGGGATGTTCTTTGGTCGCATCCTTTGGCAGGTATGAGCGGACGTATTCCACGCATACCTTTTCCGGATTTACGGAAACGCGGACTCTTCCTGATCCAGGGAAGATGTCTCCGCTTTTATATGCATCCCTGTTATTGAATGCATAGTTGGGGTTTGCGGGGTCAGGCAAAGTCTGATATGTCACCCCGTCCTTATCCTGTCTTGCGAAAATATGGTCGTGCCCCTGAAAAAAGATGGTCACTCCGTTTTTCACCATCAGCTGATGAATCGGCAAAGACCATCCCGGGCGTTTCGCATCGAAGCCGCGGGAGCCGTCGTCATTTTTGCCGCCCCATTCATAATAATCGGCCTTCTCTATTCCCCCGCGACCGGTGCCATTGACGTGATGGGCGAAGATAAACTTGAATTTTGCACGACTTCCTTCCAGTGTTTCCTTCAGCCATTCATATTGCGCATCGCCAAGGGTAATGTCCCATAAGTCACGGCGCTTTTTATCATCTCTGAATACATTGTCAACCGGCTTCTTCGAGTGCCAGTACGGATCAATCACAATAAACAGCGCGTCTCCCCAGGTCCACGCATAATAGTCGCGCAACAGCCCTATATGTTTGATTTCTTCAGTATCGCCGGTATAGAATCCGTCCGGCGCTGGCTGGGGAAAATATCTGTTCCTGCAGTTCTGCGCCCATACAGCGACATTGTCCGCAGTGCCGCTCAGATTGCAGCGCGCAGCCTGTTCGTGATTCCCGTTCACCAGAAACAACGGGGAGAAAGATGCGATAAGCCCAAGATACGGCAGTTGTTTCAGATATGCGCTTTCAACTGTCTCCGCATTTACTTCCGACATGGCGTCCACGCTGAAATCATCACCGATGCAAATGAAGAAATCAGGACGGTCTTTCGCGGCGGCAAGCAGTGTTTGTCCATAAAGCGCCGGATCATTCTGTTTACGGACGCGTTCGGGATGGGAATCTCCCTGGAGTTCAAATATGAACGGAACTCCGGGCAGTCTCTGCGTATGGAAAGAGTACTCGGGACTCTTCTGGAATTCCGTTTCGCCGGGACTGCGGTAACGGAGACGGTATCCATATTCCGTGTTTGCCTCAAGTCCGGTCAATTTCAGCAATTCTGGAATCCTCCCTTTCAACATCTGATTTACAGTCCTGCTTCCGAAAGAAGCACCTCCTGAACCGTACTCGATGAAACATTCCATATCCTTGGCAGGGCAGATGTTCAGATTGATTCTATCCGAAGCGGGACAGCCCAGAATCAGGGTCGCCACATCCCACGCCTGTCCGGGAGCCGGAAAAGGCCGTTCCTTTTTGACCGGAACTGGCACCGCGCCCGGACTTTCCTCTTTCGCCGGTGCGCCATATACCGACAGGCAGAACAGCAGGAGAAGGGTCAAAAGCCTTTTTCCAGTCAGCGGGATTACTTTTAATTCCAAGGAATAGTTTTTCATGAATAAATAACGGCGCAAGTTCTGAATTTATTGTAAATATCAAGTAAAATATTTTTCCGGCAACCGGAAAAACATTTATCATACAAGGAGTAATTTAAGCTCCCGACATCCTTCGATGGGATGAAACGATCCGTCGCACGGTTCCACCCACCGGAAATTTTCATCACTGTCAAGTACCCAGTTGCAACAATGGTAGCCGTCCGCCCACCCAAACTCGCCCCAGGCAATACCGAAACACATCGAATGTTCAACTCTGAGAAAATCCCTAGTGTGCGAACAGATAAGACCTTTCAAAACAAACGAATAGTCGTCGCAATCAAATGATTCATTATCAATTTTGGGTTTCTTTACCGGATTGCTTTTTACAATTTTAATAATTTCAGCATTGGCGGGCAGATAATATGCCTCATCGGCAAAATTCCAATATTTGGATATGACCCGGCTATTGCTTGCCTTAACCCAGTAATCATAGGTGATATCCCCCAAGATTCGCTTTAAATCATCCGTCCCGATATAAATGCCCATTGTGGAATCCTGTCGTTGGTAGTTGGTCGTTGGTCGTTGGTCGTTGGTCGTCAGTTGGGCGGTGCTCGAAAAGGTTTTCGTGAACAGCTCTTGCGAGCTTGACTACGAACGAATTCACCTCAACTCAAGTGTTCATTGTTTGCAGTTAATCCGCCTAGACGGATGTTTTGCTTATACCTTTTCGAGGAGGCTCTAGTTAAATACCCCTTCCCTCAATCAGGTGCGCCGCCGCCTGATTTTTCCGAATTTTCATTTTCTTTTTTCAATGTTTCTATCAATGTGTTTTTTGCATCAATCTCCTGTTTTTGCGCTTCATACAGCTTCCTGTTATCCGAGCTGTAGTCAATCTTGAGCTGTATGATCTCCGATGGTATTGATGTTATGGATTTTACAATTTCGAGAGGGAGGCGCGCGGATGCGAGCAGTTCACTCGGCTTTGCAATCTGTACCGATTCAAGGATTCCGTCCGCAAAAGCTAGCTTAGTCACTTTTTTGACAAAAAACGCCCGTTCGACATCTACTGCCACCACCGGTGCTTCATTGGGCAAAAACACAATCAATTCATAATGATTCACGTATTCAGTTGATTTGACAGTTTTTTTGTCTTCGGTCGGGGAGTTGAGGGTGACGGAATGATCGAATGACAGTTTATATGGCAGCAGCGGTTTATAGAAAACGCCGTTGTGGTTATTCTCAGTGTCGGCGTCTGCGACTTTGACTTTGGAAAAATCAAACATCCTTATGATTTTCAATTCCCGGATCCCCACTCCCTGTAATTTTTCCCCGGCTTCCGATGTTTGCAGTTTCGCCTCCCCTTTGCCGTCAACAATGAAATCCTTCGGATCGAATGCAATGTCAAAATATCTGATCTGGGAACTGTCCTTCCCCCTCAACTCCCCGCCGGGAAACGCCATGACAAACTTCGCGATTTCCTTCGCCGTTTCCACCACTGTCACAATTACGTCTTTTGTCCTGTCCTCCGTAGTGACATCAACACTTTTCAGCAACCCCTCTTTTGACACGCAGATGTTGATGTTGTCATCATACGCTGTATTCTTTTTGTAATACAGGTTGAAACGCAACTCGGGATCGGGAACATATTTTGTGATTATCTGCAAAAGCGGTTTATCATCCTTACTGCCTGACGGCATGAATTTAAGCTGTACGATTCCCTTTGGCAGACAGTAAAATATGCCTGTAGTACTGCTGGCCGGCTCTTTTTTTGACTGGATTATCCCCGAGCAGCCGGCAAGAATTGAAACTGAAATGACAATCAACAAAAAACGCAGTGATTTGAAAAATTTCATGGTCCCCCGAATTATAGATTTCCTGTTTTCATATCGACAGGAATATAATTAGGGGTAAAGTGCAAGTCAAACAAATAACTTCATATCACCATTCAAACACGCGGAAATTTCCCCGGTTTCCGAAAAAACACATGCAGGGGAGAAAATATGATTTCTTTCAGGGCGCCTGCGCCCTGAAAGAAAATTATTCGGTTAGCTTCACCAGATATTCGATCCATGCATCCATTCCTTCACCCGTTTTCGCGCTCAGTTCAAAAATAAACACGCCGGGATTGTTCTGCCTGATGAACTTCCTCATCTTCCTGACATCGCAGTCAATATAGGGAAGAAGATCGTTCTTGGTAATTATCACCAGCTTCGCATTTGAGAAGATGACCGGGTATTTGACAGGCTTGTCTTCGCCTTCCGGAATGGAGAGTAGTGCGATTTTGAAGTTTTCGCCGAGGTCAAAGGCCGCAGGGCATACCAGATTCCCGACGTTCTCAATGAAAAGAAGTTTGGTATTCCTGTCAATAACCTTTGGCAGAACCTTCGCGACCTGTTCGGCGTTCAGATGACAGGAACTTTTCGTCTCAATCTGAAAAACCTTCGCGCCCTTGCCCTGAAGCCGCCTGGCATCGTTGTCGCTTTGAATGTCCCCGACAATCACGGCACACGAAATCCTCCCCTTCAGTCTGTCAAGCGTCTTCTCAAGGAGCATCGTCTTTCCAGAGCCCGGAGAAGAGATTATGTTGACAACGGTAATTCCGCGCCCATCGAAAAATCTACGGTTCTCCTCAGCGGCCATATCATTCTTCTCAAGAACCTTTCTTTCAAGTTCGATCACTCTCCGCTCACCTTTCACGGCGTGATGGTCATGATGATCTTCGTCATGGGCGTTCTCATGGGTATGGTGCTCATCGCCGTGATGATGATGGTGCCCCTTGTCATTGGTGTCGTGATCCCCGTGCATGGTCCCGTCATCATGGACATGATAGCCGACCGGCGCTTTTGTCTTCTTTTTACCCTTGATATCTATCTTGACACTCGAACATCCGCAATTCTCGCACATGATAAAACTCCTTAACTTTTAGTTGATAGGTCACAG
>CAMCYE010000012.1 GCA_945883805.1 Victivallis vadensis
CGCAACCTGAAAGGAGACAGATTCTTATGGATTCCGCCATCGTCGCAAATCCAGTCACAGCCCGCAACGGGGCTGCTCCTGGCGTTTGCTCCTTGCCGGCTCTCCATAATCTCCTGTCTCGCGCCATATGCCAATTTTTAGAGGTTCCCTGAAAGACTGGTGTCATGGACGAAAACGAAAATGTAAATTCTGAAAATGAAAAGCCGAAAGGGCGGGATGAGCGGCATAACGGATTCCGTTTCAGGTATGTTTTCATCATAATCGCATTTCTTCTCCTTCTGCTTTCTGTTTTTTCACACAGTGCTTCGGATCTTGCTGTCCTTGAGGGGGGAAGCACCGGGGCGATAAAAAATTGGATCGGCCCGTTCGGCGCGCATTTCGCAAGGATTTCATTTTACCTTTTCGGCCTTGCGACCTATCCGATATTTTTCCTTCTGATAATCTGCGCTTTCAGGCCGCTTCTCCATCAACCTGTCAGAAGACGCGGCTATGCCGGCTCGCTGATTGCCGTAATAATCGGCATCACAATCCTCTTTGCAATGTGGCCCGAGAATTTTGTCACTGTGACAAGTTATCTCGGAATAGGTTCGGTAAAAGCCCCGCTATCGGCGCTTTCCGGAGGAGTCATAGGTCAGAAACTCGCCGCTCCGGAATTGTCTGCCGCCCCTGGACTCATCACACGCAATTTCGGAACCATGGGATCGTTTATTGTCGCTCTGGTTTTCCTGGTCAGTGGCGTAGTTTTCCTCTGGCTTTCGGACTGGCAGTCTGTTTTCGCCTCAAGAAGGCGTGAGGAGGGGGATGAGGAGGCGGCGAACAGCGACCTTGAGGATTCCATAGAGACACTGAGCAGGAAACGTGAGAACGCACGCGACAGGAAGTACGATGAGTATAAAAAGAAATTTGAAGAAAGGGAGAAGGAAAAAGAGAAGGAAGAACTTCCGCTTTCAGTGAAATCAGAAGAGGTGGACACACCCAAAAAACAGTCTTCCGATCCTTCCAGGAAACCCCCTGTCAAACCGTCAAGGAGACCAGATCCCATGTCGCAATATGCCCTCCCTCCGATTACCCTGCTTGAAAAGGGCAAGGAGGTTGAGGGGGAAGTTAAGAACGTCATTGAAGCGTCTAAAATCATGCTTCAATCCACTCTGGACAGTTTCGGGATACAGGGAAAAGTGATAAGTTATGTGTCGGGTCCGCGTGTGACACGTTATGAAATATCCTTGGATCCGGGGGTGAAGGTCGAAAAAATAAGCAGTCTCGCGAATAATTTCGCCATGGATCTCCAGGCGGAAAGCGTCCGCATCCTCGCTCCCATACCTGGGAAAAACACGGTCGGCATTGAAGTGCCTAACAGGAATGTGTCATTCATCACAATCAGGTCGATAATGGAGTCGGGCCCGTGGAATGCGCCGAACATTGAAATCCCGATAATCCTGGGCAGGAATGTTTCAGGCGAGCCGGTTGTGACGGATCTCTCCAGGGCGCCGCATCTGCTGATAGCCGGCGCGACGGGAAGCGGAAAAAGCGTGTGCATGCACTCCCTGATAATGAGTTTGCTTTTCCGTTTCACCCCGAATGAGCTGAAACTCATAATGGTGGATCCGAAAATGGTCGAGTTCAGCCTGTACGCCTCGCTTCCGCATTTGATAACACCGGTGGTTACTGACTCCAAAAAAGTCCCTGTCGCCCTTCACTGGGGTGTGAATGAGATGGAAAGACGCTATAAGATTTTCTCGAAAGTCAAATCGAAAAAACTTTCAGATTTCAACAGGCGCGAGAAGAAAACCGGGATTCTCCTTGACGACGACGGGAATGAAATCCCGGACAAGATGCCCGTGCTTGTGATAATCATAGACGAGCTTGCAGACATCATGATGTCCGAGGCCAAGGCCAGCGTTGAAAATTCAATTGCGAGAATCGCACAAAAAGGACGCGCGGCCGGAATCCACATGGTCGTTGCCACGCAGACACCGCGAAAAGCGATAATAACCGGCGTAATCAAGGCCAACCTGCCTGCGAGAATCGCATTTCAGGTTTCCTCGATTGTCGACAGTGGAGTGATTCTTGACAGGAAAGGCGCGGAAAAACTTCTCGGCCGCGGAGACATGTTGTTCATCCCTCCCGGCAGTTCCAGTCTTGAAAGAATACAGGGATCCCTTGTTTCCGACAAGGAAATAGAGAAGGTGATAACTTTCGTTTCGGAACAGGCGGAGCAGACATTTGATGAGACTGTCTTGTCAGGCAATGTTACGGAACTTGAGGATGAAATCCCGCTTGGCGAAGACGGTGAACGCGAAGACGGAGACCTTTTCGGCGGTGATTCCGAGGAAGATCTGCTGGATCGTGCAATCCAGGCGGTTCTCACTGACGGCAAGGCAAGCACCAGTTACGTGCAGAGAAGGCTCGGAATCGGTTACAATAAAGCCGCCAATCTCATTGAAATCATGGAGAAAAAGGGCATTGTCGGCCCTCCGATGGGCGCAAGCGCTAAACGGGAGATTCTCGTTTCAAGGGAAAATTATCTGAGTCAGCAGTGAGAAACTTTTCTGGTTTTTCCGGACTTGTAAAAATCGGTTTTTAAAATAGTTTACCGGTATCTGTTTTTTATCTTGAGTTTTGCAATCAACTCAGCAATTGTAAATTGGAAATAGCTTATGGCCGGGAAAGAAAATCCTGATCTCTTTAGTCATTTTTCTCCCAATGATGGCTCGCTACCCCTGGATTTTGATAAAAATCCCAAGGTTGCGGACGCTTCCAAGGTGGAAACATCTAAAAAAATGGAAATCCCCGAATCAGTTTCAATGAAAACTCATCCAATAGCGGGAAAAACAGACTCGCACAGACATCCGACTCATCATGTTCCCCCTCCATATAAGAAGATATTCCAGGAACCGGTTATCCGGGAACCTAAAAATGATGTTGAAATTAAAAGCAGTATTGTGGTTCAGGATAAACCTGTGGAAACTACGGAACCTGAACCGGTGAAAGGTGGAGAGGACGTTAAATCGAAAGATGTTGCAATTGAGATTAGTCCTCCTGCTTCGGCTGATATTCCCACTCCTGCGGAAAAAGCGGAAATTCCTGTCAGCATCCCAGTTGCAGCTACGGTTGCAGTGCCAGTAGAAGAGGTTATTTCACCATCAGTTCCGGTTATTCAAATGCCAGTTTCCCAAGAAGCTGATAAGTCTCTGAAATCTGCCGCTCCGGCTGTAAAACGCAACAGGCATCCAAAAGTGACGCAGCCGGCAAAGCAGCCCGCAACTGTTGAAAAACAAGTTGAGCCTGTTGTCCAAGTGAAAGCCGACTTAAAGCCGCAGGAGCCGGATATTAAGCAACAGAGAATTTCAAAGACGGAATCTCCGAAATCTGCCACGAAAACCAATGCCATGGAAAAATCTTCAATGGGTAATTCTACGGCAGGACAACTTCTTCAGGAAGGCCGGGTAAAGGTCGGACTTAGTATTGAACAGGTTTCAATAAGCACAAAGATCAAAAATACATTCATAGAATCCCTGGAAAGGGACGATCTTGATAATCTTCCGGCATCGGTATATGTAAATGCTTACACGAGAGCACTTTGTTCACTTTACAATATTGACGATAAGCTGGTGTTTGGTCTGCTTAACAAAATGAGGGGTAAAAATCTTGACCACCCCGTTCCAGAAGAGGTCATACAGCAGTTGGAAAAAGGGAAGCTGGTGAACATTGTTCAGGAAAATAAGGTCAAACGGATACTTTTCATAGGATTTGCGGCATGCCTTGTCCTGGCGGCATGCGTTTTCATAACGTATCGTCTTATAAATGCGGGAAATAATTCCCGGTCTTCTTTGACGGCTGTAAAACCGGCCATCAAGCCGGAATCGCCTGTTCAGCAGATAGGCATGCCTGCGAAAACGCTTCAAGAGGACATGGAAAGAAAGCTTATGGTGCCTCATGTCTTTACCATGACCTCTCTTCCGCTTGTCGAGCGCTGACCTCTTTCGGGGAAAGGCTCTTTCTCAGATCGAGTGGGTATTGGACATTCAATTATTTTCATGTTTTATGTGTTTACCCGCTCAAAATGAAAACGAACCTAGGAAAATATAACGCGTCCGTATTTTTCCGTTCCTCCTTCAGGAGATATTCATATCGCCAGTCAGTAGGATCGAAAAAATCCAATCCACAATCCTGCTCGTCTATGTTTAAATTTTCAGCCGTGTAGAGTATATCTTCTGGAATAATTAATTAATGGGTGTACTTTAACAGTTCGTTAGTCGAAGCCTGTTCGGAAAACGGGGTAGCACAGACATTCCTGTCTGTGACAGAAAATGAAATTTGAATCCACAGACAGGAATGTCTGTGCTACTTTTTAAGACAAATTTCATTTTGAGATTACCTTTTCGAGCAGCGTATAGTTAATCAAAACAAATTGGGTTTACTATGAAAATACTGGTGATAAACGGACCGAACATTCAGTTGCTTGGTGTCAGGAAACCCGAGATTTACGGTAAAGGGACGCTTTCCGACTTGCAGGACAGTCTTGAGAAGATCGCCAAAGAACTTAAGCTGAAGATAAGTTTCTTCCAGAGCAACCATGAGGGCGAGATAGTTGATGTCATTGGGTCTGCCATTGAAAATGGCATTGACGGCATAATCATAAATCCTGCCGCATATACTCATACCAGCATAGCCATACATGATGCACTTGAGTCGGTGGGTATTCCCGCAATCGAGGTGCACATAAGCAATATTCACAGGAGAGAAGAGTTCAGAAGGAAGTCAGTGACCGCTTCGGCCTGTCTTGGACAGATAAGCGGACTGGGAACTGAAGGCTATGGATGGGCCCTCAGGGCAATCGCAGATCATTTGGAAAAAATCAAACTAACGGGAGTATAATCATGGAAATAGAAAAAATCAAAACGATTGTGGAACTCATGTCTGATCATGATCTTACTGAATTTAAAATTGAATCTGACGATATGCATCTTTGTATCCGCAGGGGAGGGGTTTCTTCCCAGCATACTATGGGGACTTCCACCCCCGCCCCGCAACCGGCAGTGACTCAGGCGGCTGCGCAGGCGACCGTACAGGCCGCAGCAATAGCCGAAGCCGCAGCCGTTGCCGCTGTCGCAGCCGCAAAGCGTGAAACGATAGACTCTCCGATAGTTGGGACATTCTACAGGGCCGGGTCTCCGGATGCGGAAGCTTTTGTAAAGGTCGGGTCAAAGGTGAATCCGGACACGGTAGTCTGCATAATTGAGGCGATGAAAGTCATGAATGAAATAAAGGCTGAAAAGAGCGGGACAATCAAGGAAGTGCTTGTTGAGAACGCGCGTCCGGTGGAATTCGGACAGCCTCTGTTCGTAATTGAATAGTTTGATCGCATAGGAATTTCAAAGTTTATGAATGCCAAGACAGCCTAAAGGCTGGACTCCAAATTTTGGAGTTCACACTTTAGTGTGTCTTCTTAACTAAGTTGTGGCCTTTGGCCGCCTAATTTAAAATTGAAACCACAGGCAGGATTTTTCCCATGTTCAATAAAATTTTAATTGCCAACCGCGGAGAAATTGCACTTCGTATAATACGTACGTGTAAGGAAATGGGCATAAAGACGGTTGCCGTTTACTCGAAAGCCGACGAGGACAGCCTCCACGTGCATTTCGCAGACGAGTCTGTCTGCATAGGCCCGGCCGCCCCTAAGTCGAGCTATCTTCTGATAAAACACATCATAAGCGCAGCCGAAATATGTGATGTTGACGCAATACACCCGGGATACGGGTTTCTCGGTGAAAATGCGCATTTCGCGGAAATATGCAGGAGTTGCAATATAAAATTCATCGGTCCCAGTCCCGAACAGATCAAGGCGATGGGAGACAAGGTTGTAGCCCGTGAAACCATGAAAAAAGCCGGTGTTCCCGTGACACCTGGAAGCGACGGGGAGATAACTGATCAGACCCAGGCGAAAAAAATTGCACAGAAGCTCGGCTTTCCGGTAATCATCAAAGCATCGGCTGGTGGAGGCGGACGCGGAATGAGGGTGGCCCACAACGATGCCAGCCTCGTCCAGGGTTTCCATGCGGCAAAGACCGAGGCTGAAAGGGCTTTCGGAAATGGAGGGGTCTACATTGAGAAATATATTGAGAATCCTCATCATATTGAGTTCCAGATACTTGCAGATGAGCATGGGGAGACAATACATCTGGGCGAACGCGAATGCAGTATCCAGAGAAGACATCAGAAGCTGATCGAGGAATCCCCGTCACCGCTGATGAATTCCGATCTCAGGAAAAGAATGGGTAATGCCGCAATCAAGGCGGCAAAAGCCGTAAAATACTGGAACGCCGGCACCATTGAATTCCTTGTGGATTCGCACAGGAACTTCTATTTCATGGAGATGAACACAAGAATCCAGGTGGAGCATCCTGTAACGGAGGCGGTTACCGGCATAGATATTGTGAAAGAGCAGATCAGGATAGCCGCAGGAGAGAAGTTGAGGATCCGCCAGAAGGACGTCCAGTTCCGCGGACATGCGATCGAATGCCGGATAAATGCCGAAAATCCATATAGCAACTTTTCCCCGTCCCCCGGCAAAGTCAGCCTTTATTCCCCATCTGGCGGAATAGGGGTCAGGGTTGATTCACATGTCTACACCGGCTACACCATTCCGCCGTTCTATGATAGCATGATTGCGAAACTGATCATCCATGCCGACAACCGCGAGCAGGCGCTCGCAAGATGCAGGCGGGCCCTTGACGAATTCATGATTGAGGGTGTCCACACGACAATACCCTTCACCCAGTTCATAATCGGTTCAAAAGATTTTGTATCCGGAAATTATGACACCGGCTATATCGAAAAGGTGATGAAAACAGGTTATTTCTCCGAAGCCACCAAGCCCGTCAAGGGAGTGCCCAAGGGGTGAAGGATATCAAAAAAGCACATGTCAGCAGAATACCCGGAGCCCTCAAGTCCGACGGTAGAGACATGGGACTTGTGAAAATACATGAAAACGTCATTGCGTCGATAGCGCGCAGGGCGGCATGCAGTGTGAACGGCGTGATACGGATTGCAGGAAGCCCGCTTGTCGATAATATTGCGGAGATAATCGGAAACCGCAGGATGGGCGACAGGTCGATCGTAATCGACATAAGCGGAGACACGGTTGCAGTCGAGATCAAGCTCAACATTTCATACGGAAGCCATCTTCCTACCGTTGCGGCAAATGTGCAGGCGGCGATAATGAGGGAAATTGAAAAAATGACGGGAATGACTGTTTCAAACGTCAACGTCATTGTTCAGGAGCTTGACACCGAGGAAAGGGAAGATGAGATTTAACCTTGACGTATAGGAATTTCAAAGTTTGACGCGGAGGCATTCTTGATTAAAAGAGTGTGGTACAGGCGTCTCGCCTGTTCTTCAAGAAGAAAGAAATAAGAACAGGCGAGACGCCTGTACCACATTAAAAAAGATGCCAGCAAGGTGCTGGCGTTCCAAAAGAGTTGCGGCACCTAGCCGCCTAATTTAACGTATAGGAATTTCAAAGTTATTGGTATTCAAAATTCAGTTTTTTGCGAATTGCGAAATTCGCATGTGGAGTGCTGAAGCGGGTAGCTTCAGCTTTTCTTAGGCGAAATTTATTTCGCCGTCCTACTAAGACCGGCAAGCTTTGCGTGCCGGAAGAAAAGCGGTAGCTCCGCGACCGCACTCCAAAAAAGTTGCGGCTTCCAGCCGCCTAATTTATTCTCAGTTCGAACCGCTAATGTATAGTATGCAATGAACCTTGAACTCCCAAAAGTAATACTGGCCTCGGAATCACCGCGCAGAAAAGAGATTCTTGCGCGTCTCGGGATTGAATTTTCGGTCCATAAACCGTCCGTCCGTGAAATAAGCGAATATTTCTGCCCGTCGCATGTGTCCGTAATAAACGCCTGCCGGAAGTCTGAGAGCGTCGCACTTGAATTTCCGTCCTGCACCGTAATCGGAGCGGACACTGTCATTGAATTTGAAGGCCGTATTCTTGGCAAGCCTGAAACTGTATCGGAAGCTGTGGAAATGCTGATATCAATGTCCGGGAAAAAACATCTGGCGGTCACGTCCGTGTGCATCCGCAAAATGGAGGGCGATGTCAAATGTGTCTTCTCCGATGCCACAGAAGTTGAATTCAGGCAAATTTCAGCATCGACAGTGATGGAATACGTCGGCAGGGTGGACATCCTTGACAAGGCGGGGGCATATGCCATTCAGGAATACGGGGACATGCTTATCACCGGCATCAGGGGCTCGTATGACAACGTGATCGGACTGCCATCGGAAAAACTCCTCTTGGCGCTCAGGGCTCACTAAAAAATAACTTGGGCATTTGACGGGAAATACAGGAGTTTGAATTTTAGGCGTAAATCCTGAGTTCGCCGTGGCGAATGAAGGGAGAGGCAACGAAGAATACAAATGCATGGATTCCCGTCCCAAGGGGCTGGCGTTCTTCCAGCCGCTTATCACGCTGCTCAATAGTCAAATATCTTCAGATATCCTCCTCTTTCTCACCATGATAATCCATCCGGAATCTCCGCCAGCAAATACCCAAGTTATTTCTTAGCGAACCCTTAGTGCTGCCAGAGGCTAAACCAGAGTTGTTGGGTGTAACTCTTTCCGTACATTTTTTAAGCCAAGTCGTCTCAGATCCCGAGTCCCATCATGAGCTCGGGGCAGACGCTTGGCGTTCCCGGGAACGCTGACCGTCTGGTCGGCTCTGTTTATTTTCCTGTGCGGAGGATTTTCGCCGAAGGTACCCGGAAAAACCGAGATGCTTTCAAAGACAATGTCAAGAAAAAATATCTGCAAGGTTCTGGCATTTCGCAATTTAAAAATATTTACAGAAAAAACACCATATATTGTGGTTTTCGATTTGCTAACCACTATAAAAAGTATTAAAATAAAATTGTCAAAGTATTAAATTTTTGATGTCTGACTGTCAGAAGTAGGGCGAATAGCAGGTTTCATCGGGTTAAATCCAGGGTACTTATCGGAAAAATGACTAAGGGGTTTTTTATGTCTGTAAAATTGATTTATGACCGGATACGCAAGAGAGACGGGAGAATAGTTGAATTTGATGCCGAGAGAATAACGCTTGCAGTGAACAAGGCCCTCAAGGCGGTCGGCACCGGCAATGAAAAGCTTGCCAAGACAATCTGCTCGGATGTCGTAACATCCCTCAACGGGATAAAGGTAGATGAAAATATTCCTGATATTGAGCTGATACAGGATTTGGTTGAACAGGCGTTCATCCGCAAGGGGCTTACAAAAGCCGCAAAATCATACATCCTCTATCGCGCCCAGCACGATAAAATCCGTGAAAGCAAGAAACTGATGATGGACGTGCAGGATCTCGTCTCATCGTACATCGAACAGAATGACTGGAGGGTGAATGAAAATTCCAATGCGGGCTATTCTTATGCAAGCCTTCTCAATCATGTGAGCGGATCCGTTGTCGCACATTATACCCTTTCAAACATATACCCCAAGGAAATAGCCAACGCGCACAAGGACGCCGATTTCCATCTTCACGACCTGTCCTGCGGAATAGTAGGATACTGCGCCGGATGGAGCCTCCGCCAGCTGTTGATGGAGGGATTCAGAGGCTGTCAGGGGCGCGCCAGCGCAGGGGCCGCAAAACATTTCGATACCGCCCTCGGCCAGATTGTGAATTTCCTGTGTACTCTTCAGACAGAATGGGCCGGTGCACAGGCCTTCAGTTCGTTCGACACCCTTCTCGCCCCTTTCGTCAGGCAGGATAATCTAACATACGATGAAATAAAACAGAATCTGCAGCAGTTTGTGTTCGGATTGAATATCGCCAGCAGATGGGGTCAGACTCCTTTCACAAACCTCACGTTCGACTGGGTCATCCCGGAAGATCTCAGGAATACTCCGGTGATAATCGGCGGAAAAATACAAGACGGGAAAGTCTACGGCGATTTCCAGATAGAAATGGATCTCATCAACAGGGCTTTCCTTGAAGTGATGAGCGCAGGCGACCGCGACGGGAGGATATTCACGTTTCCGATCCCGACATACAATATAACAAGCGATTTCGACTGGGAGAGCGACAATGCTAAACTCCTCTTCAAGGTCACCGGGAAATACGGGCTCCCCTACTTCCAGAATTTCATCAAGAGCGACCTCAAGCCCGGCGACGTGAGAAGCATGTGCTGCCGTCTCCAGATGGACATCCGCGAACTTCGCAACAAGACCGGTGGACTTTTCGGCGCCGGAGAGCAGACCGGTTCAATCGGCGTGGTGACAATCAATATGCCCAGGATCGGCTATCTCGCGAAAAACGAGCCTGAATTTTTCTCGAGGCTCGGAAGTCTGATGGACATGGCGAAGGAATCCCTTGAAATCAAACGCAAAATAGTGCAGCGCCACCTCGACGGGGATCTGCTCCCGTACACGAAGACATATCTCGGCACATTGAAAAACCATTTCAGCACAATCGGGCTTGTCGGAATGAATGAGGCATGCCTGAATTTCAAAGGCTGCTGCATTGCCGACAAGGAGGGAATGGAATTCTCCGTCAAAGTCCTGAATTTCATGAGGGACAGGATTTCCGATTATCAGGCGCAGACAGGGCACATCTACAATCTTGAGGCGACACCGGCTGAAGGTACAAGCTACCGTCTCGCGAAAATAGACAAGAAAAGATATCCGGAAATCATCTGTGCCGGCGATTCGGATCCGTATTATACGAATTCATCCCAGCTTCCAGTAGGCTATACCGACGACATATTCGACGCCCTGGATATCCAGGAACCCCTTCAGTCCAGATACACCGGAGGAACAGTGTTCCACGGGTTTGTAGGGGAACGGATCGAGGATGAGAGACAGGTTGCGGCCCTGGTGAAGAGAATCGCTGAAAATTACAGGATTCCCTACTTCACCATCACCCCGACATTCAGCATCTGCCCGGTTCACGGATATATAGCGGGAGAACATCACGAGTGCCCGAAGCACACCGAGAATGAACCTCACAGTTTGACGATGATGACGGCGTGATTAATTACGAATTATGAATTACGAATCGCAATAGAAATTTTTAAATAAAAAATCAATTAAATCAGTCCCGCTCCACTGCCACCCATGGAGCAGGACAAGGAGGGGAATGTGACAAAAAAGGAGTCGACTACAATGGCAAAATGCGGAATGAAAACAGAAATTTTCAGCAGGGTGTGCGGCTATCACCGTCCGATCAAGAACTGGAACAAGGGCAAACAGGAAGAATTTAAAGACAGGAAAGTGTTTTCCACTGAAACCAAGAAGAAGGAAAAAGTGGCCTGATATTTCGGTCGTGTAGAGTATAACCATGGAGGCGCAGAGACTCAGAAGTGTTTTAATGATATATAAATCTCTGTGCCTTTGTGTCTCCGTGGTCAATTTGCGTTAATGAATTTTAAAGTTGAATATAGTAATGCGGGCCTTGGTCGCCTATGGCGGCGCCACAGGCGGGTAAACTTTAGCCTGCAATTTCCCTTATGTTTCAATATTAATTTAACTACAGGCTGAAGCCTGTGTTACTTAAAGTTGCGGCTCTTTGTCCGCCTAATTAAACGGAGTTTTACCGGCGGAATTTACCGGCTCTGTTTTTTTGCCATTACATCACCAATTTGGTGGCGTCCCCGGGAACGCCGACTGTCTAGTCGGCTTTGTTTCCTGTGCGGAAGGACTTCGGTCAAGCAAATCTGGGAATTATATAAAAAGGAAGAATTTTCTTATGGATATCCGGGGACTGACAAAATTCTCCCTTATTGATTTCCCGGGGAAGCTGGCCTGCATCCTGTACGCGGGAGGCTGTAATTTCAGATGCCCGTACTGCCATAATCCGCATCTTGTCCTGAATCCCGAAATACAGCCGCGACTGTCGGACCAGTTCATATTCAGTTTTCTGGAAAACAGGAGGGGAAAGCTTGAGGGTGTAGTGTTAAGTGGTGGCGAACCCTCCGCGCATCCGGGGCTTGTGGGGTTTTCTGAAAAAATAAAAGCCCTCGGCTATCTTATAAAAATTGACACCAACGGAAGCAATCCCGATGCTGTTGCGGATGCGCATGGGAAAGGGTTGGTTGACGCGCTGGGAATAGATTACAAGACTACGGCGTCTTCCTATGGTGATTTGACGAAATGCGGAATTGACGATATTGCCGGACTTGTCCGGAAAACCATTTCATACGCAATAAGCAACAATGTATCCGTTGACGTAAGGACGACCATCCATAAGAAGTTGCATACACCCGAGGTTCTCATGCAGATGCGGGGGGAACTCAACAGTCTTGGCGTAGCCGCATGGACGCTCCAGCAATTTCATGACGCGGAAATAATAGACGACTCCCTCTCCGGCGATCCCACCTATTCCGATGCGGAGCTGATTGGAATCGCAGGCGGTCTCGGGAACCATACCCGGGTGAGAGGGCTGAAGGGCTCTTTCATTTTCAATTCGTAGCGAATTTTCAGAGGTTCCCTAAACTTTAACGTCATTGATCAATTTTTGAATTTCATCAAACTCACTTTGCGACAGGTGTTTTTGAACTACGGCCAATTTCCTGACACCGTGGTTCTGAACCAGGAATTTGATATCGTACTCGTAGTCAGTGACTTTTTTCCAGTTTCCGTTAATGGAATGCTGGATCCATCTGTATGCCTTGAGTTCCAGTAATGACTGGGGACTGGCGATCTGATTGCCCTCTTCCGTCTCGTATATCTCCTTGAAGAACTTACTGCCGTTGGCATTGCAGTAGTCAACTCCGTCTTTGTGAATGAACTTCTCCTTGGTTGAAAGATCATTTACGAGATAGTCAATGTCAAGTGTGTTTCTTGATGAACCGAGAGCCACCAGTGCTCTGCCTCCGATTAAAATTTTATTCATCCCTTATCTCCTTTTCACTTATGACGATTTAGGAAATCCTTGAAAACCATTCATTTGCAGGCGTCTGTTTTCTTCAGTTTGAACGCCACTGAATACGGGCGGGATTTGCCGTTGCTCAGCTGCCGTTTGTTTGCCGCAAGATGGTATCTTTCACGCGCAATACTCGGCTCATTGAAATCCGCAATTTCGAAACCGGCACTCCTGAAAGCCTTCCAGTATGCGGAGAGCGGCCTATGAAACCAGATGAACTCCGACTTGAAATGTCCCCAGGCCGGAGAGACCTGTCGAGCCTCTTCAAAGTAATTGTAGTCCCATACGTATGTCACCGTGCCGTCCTGGTCGTTTACAGCAGCTCTGGCCTGAGGAAAACAGGGGTGGGAAAACACGAGCACTGCAACACCCTCCGGTTTTAACACCCGATGGAATGACTTCATGGCACCATGCAGATCCCTCAGATCCATGAGGACATAGTTTGAGACAACCATGTCAAAACAGCATGTGTCAAGCGTACGCAGTTCCGAACATGAGTCAATGCGGAAATCCATGTCCGGATTTTTCTGGCGGGCAATCTCGATCATTTTGGATGACAGGTCAATTCCGATGACGGAAGCGCCCCTGTCGCAAAGTTTCCTGGAAAGATAGCCGGTGCCGCATCCGGCGTCGAGGACGTTTAGGCCACGCACCGCCCCCACAAGTTTCCATAGGACAGGATCGGAATTAAGAAGACGGTTGCTGTCTCCTTTGTCGCCGACCTGGGCCTCCCAGTCGGAAGAGACTTGATCCCAGAAGTTGCGTACATCGTCATCCCCGACATTTTTGTTCATTCCGTTTTTTCCGTTCAACTGATAAAATTTTTGATTTTCCTGACCTTGAAAAGATAATCGGACGCGGAACATAAAGCAAGTATGTCAGGCTTTTAACTTCCATTCCATATGATATATTGAGTTTTTTTTAACGTTACTACACTTTAGAAACATCAGGAGGGATATGATGAATAAGCAAATCAGTCTGGCCCTTATAGGCGCTGGGAACAGGGGGCAGGGTATTTTCGGACAGTATGCTCTGGATATGCCGCACCGCGCGAAATTCACCGCAGTAGTTGAGCCGGATCAGGCGAAACGCGAGTTGTTCTCGGCGAACCACAAAATACCTCAGAAAAGGGTATTCGCCGATTATGAATCTTTTTTTAAAGCCGATATCAGGGACATTGACGGAGTCGTTATCGCAACTTTGGAAGATCAGAGGATCACTCCAGTGCTGAAATCAATGGAGAAAGGATATCACATCTTGGTGGAGAAACCACTATGCTCCAATGTCGCCGAACTTATCAGGCTGTACGATGCGGCAAAAGATTATCCGGGCATTCTGATTGTCTGCCATCAGATGCGTCTCACCCCGCGTTACCGCTTGATCAAGAATCTTGTGGATTCGGGAAGATACGGTGAAATTGTCTGCATCCAGCATAGCGAAAATCTCTCATACTCCCATATGGCGCACTCATTTGTCCGAGGTTTCTTCAATTCGTCAAAACTTACGCCCATGCTACTGGCGAAATCCTGCCATGACATGGATATGCTGTCGTATATCGTCGGGAAAAAGGCAAAAAAGATTGCATCCTTCGGCTCCCTGAAATATTTCCGCAAAGAGAACTGTCCGGCTGGCGCCCCAAAGTTCTGCCTGGAAGGCTGTAGACATTACCACGCCTGCCCGTATCATGTGCTGAAACTCTATTTTGAACCGGACACGGATCCGGCCTACCTGCGGCAGATGGGCGTAATCAAAGACAAGGATCAACTGCGTGAACTGCTGATGAAAAACCGTTTCGGCAGGTGCGTTTTTCAGACAGACAACGATGTCGTCGACAATCAAACCGTACAGATCGAATTCGAAAACGACATCCATGTCTCATTCACCATGTGCGGACATAACGGACTGGAACGCCGCATGACCAAAATCAGCATGACCAACGGTGAAATTGATTACGACGGAATCAGCGGACTGATCAAAGCATATTCATTCGAGCCGCTTCTTGAAGAGACGCTCAAAGTCAACGCCGGCGGAACTCATGGGGGTGGCGACCGCGCAATAATGGACAATTTCACCGAAGCCATCGAGACAGGAGATAAATCGATACTCTATACCCCGATAAAAGACTCCTTGGACGGGCATCTTATGGTTTTTGCCGCAGAAGAGTCCAGAAAGACCGGGACGGTTGTTGACATGCGGAAATATGAGACCGCTGTCCGCGCTACCATAGATTTGGCAATTGCAAATTCATAGAGGCAATTTCAAAATTGCCGAATCTAAGGTAGGGATGGCCCTCCGACCTGTCCGCCATAGTCCGCCACGGCGGACGAAGGGGGAGCCGTCCGTTTTGAGGCGGCGCGTTGCGGACTTCGGCGAGCTCAGTTGACCCGAGAACGCGCCTACCTTAGGCATTTTAAAATTGGCTCCATATAATAGGAGACTTAAATGAACAGCAAAAAGAATGATTCAATACCGGCAGCCCATCCACTGAGAAAATCTGCCTGGATATGGCCCGAGGGCTATATGTATCTTCTCAATCACTTCGCACAGTTCAGATATGATTTCAACCTGAATAAGATTCCCGTAAAAGCACCATTTTTCATAACTGCCGACAAATCATATAGACTGTATGTGAACGGGAATTATGTTTGCAGGGGGCCGGCGAGGGGGTATCAGAGCCATTGGCCATTTGATGAAGTCGACATAAAAAAATATTTGCGGTCCGGCAAAAACTGGATCTCAGTTGAGGCGTACACCCCCGGCATCAGCACATTTCAGTATCTCCACTATACAAAGGCGGGAATGCTCTGCGCCGCGAAATGGGGCGGAATTGAAATCCATTCAGATGCCAAAACATGGAAGATGCGCCGGGCCTCCTCATACAACGTAGAAACTGGAAGACTGTCATTGCAGTTGGATTTCCAGGAGGACTTCAATGCGGCCGAAGATGACAGGTCATGGATATTTTCTCCAAAAGAGCCTAAAGGCTGGCGTGCGGAATACTTTCCTGTCGGCGGACATCAGATATTGTCAACACCATTCGGTCAGCCTCCTTATGACAGCGTAGAGCCGAGGGGTATCCCGATGCTCCGTGAAGACATAATAAAACCCGCGTCGGTAACTTCAACAGGTATTGGAAACTGCAGTGGCGATTATAAGACGTGCAAGAACATTTCCTGGTATTTCATCGACAATGAATTCCCGTCAGTGAAGAAATGGGAAAA
Source organism: Victivallis vadensis (assembly GCA_945883805.1). Classification (GTDB taxonomy): domain Bacteria; phylum Verrucomicrobiota; class Lentisphaeria; order Victivallales; family GWF2-50-93; genus GWF2-50-93. The sequence continues at coordinate 16,144 of CAMCYE010000012.1, forward strand.
AGGGAACGCCGTGAAAACAATTTCAGGTAAGGACTTCCTGGAAATAATCCTCGAACCGGCCGGCAAGGGAAAATTCAGCATAACGACAATTGACATGGGCAAATTTGCAGTTGGAAATCTTATCGTTGATGTCGAGGGCGCGACAGGCGAAGAGATCCTCGACTTCCATCATTATCAATGCCTGAGGGGCGATGTTCCCGCATTTATCAAGCCTGGAGTTGCATGTCTAATCGCATTGGCAAGCAGATTGAGACTTGCAAAAGGCGGGACAAATCATGAATTTTACCATATAATTGGAGGTCGCCATTTTTCAATAGTCGCCCGAGACGTGACTAAAACTTTGAAAATAAAATTGAGTCTGAGAACGGCTTATTATCCTTTTACGATGAAAGGTGACTTCAAATCGTCCGACAGCACTATCAACGACATCTATGCCATCTGCAGGCATACCCAGCAGATATGTTCCATTGACGCCTATGTTGACACTCCATGGCGCGAACAGGCGCAATGGTGGGGAGATGCGCGTGTTCAGGCCGCAAACACTTTTTTTGTTGACGGTGACGCGCGGCTCCTTGCCAGGGGAATACGTTCTATCGCCGGGCAATGCGCACCGCAGGGGCTGACCTACGGACATGCCCCCACCTCCTCAGGCTGGTGCATCCTGCCTGATTTCTCACTTACATGGATACTGACGATATGGGATTACTATTGGCAGACAGGCGACTTGAAAATCTTCCATGAACAACATTCAAGGATAAAGGAGATCCTCGTATATTTTGAATCTCCCGAAGCCCGCGATAAAAACGGATTGCTAGTTTACGACCCGCGTTTCTGGCTTTTTGAAGACTGGTCGACCTTGCCAAAGGAACGAGTCCCGACATTCCTCAATCTCTGGCATATTATCACTCTCGAATATTATGCAAAACTTCTGAAGGCCGCCGGAAAGGTGACGGAAATGCGGAAGTGCAACGCAGAAATATCCAATCGTAGGAAACTTGTGGTTTCAAAACTTTTCGACAGCAAGTCAGGACTCTTCTGTGCGTGTCTGGACAAGAATGGCAAACAGTCCGGCGAACCGTCCGTACACGATCAGGTTATGGCGCTGATGCTGAACCTCAAGCCGGAATTTCATGAAAATATGATCGCGAAACGGATACTGCCTTACCTCAAAGGGGAAAAAGCGTCCTGGCCTGTTCCTTCGTCTTTTTGGGCAACATATGTTTTCGAGACGATGGGCAAATGCGGATATGGGAATGAAGTTGTAGAATTCATTAGGGAGAGATGGTCGCCGATGCTAGTTTCCGGCACTACCTGGGAAGGATTTGAATGGTCAGGAACCAAAGGAGGATCATGTTCCCATGCCTGGACCGCTCATCCGTCATTTCACTTTGTAAATATCCTTGCCGGAATCAGGCAGATCGGGCTTGCATGGGAATCAGTTGAGTTCTCTCCCCAGTTTGTGGATGGAATCTATTTTGCCGAAGCGTCAATCCCGTCTCCGAAAGGTGAGATAAAAGCCCGCTGGGAAAGGAAAGGCGGAAAGATGGAAGCTACGGTCACAATCCCGTCTGGAATGAAACTGCAGGTGAAACTTCCCGGAGTGGAAAAAATCATAAGCAAGGCCGGCACATATGGTTTTTCTTGAAAATAATCCGCTGGTGGAATCCTCTATTGGCAGACTGTGCAAAAAACTGTATATTTCTTCCTGCCAATATAAAATGAGAGGATGCACATGAGAGAAGTATCATTATGCCCGATGCCTCAGAAAATGAAGAAGAGCGGAAGAATCGCAGATCTCGGCCGATTCAAATGGATAAAAATCCAGTCCGGTTTTTCCCAGGCACTGAAAAAACATTTTATAAGCTTCGCGGAAAAACACGGGATTTTGTTCTCGGAAAAGCTTGAAGTGACTTCGGCGTCTCCCGCAAAAGGAAATGTCTTCATTGATGCCGTGATTGAAGACGGCAAAAAGGGAGATCCGCAGAGATTCACAATCACGGTCACAGGTAGAGGAATAAGGATTTCCTCGTCCGGCGAGGCCGGAATCTTTTACGGACTCCAGACCGTATCCCAGCTCGTCGACCAGTTCGGATCCCAGCTTCCGGACATTGAAATAGAGGACTGGCCGGATTTCAAGGCGCGCGGCGCCATGCTTGACATCAGCCGCTGCAAGGTTCCATCCATGAAGACGTTCTTTGACCTTGTGGACCTCCTCGCATCTTTGAAAATAAATCATCTTCAGCTTTATACCGAACACACATTCGCATTCTCCGCGCACGAAATTGTCTGGCGCGATTCCTCACCGGTAACAGCCCAGGAGATGATCGAACTGGACGCCTACTGTGCCGACCGTTTCATCGAACTTGTTCCGAACCTGAATTCGTTCGGACACTTTGAACGCTGGCTCAAACATCCTGAATACAAACATTTTGCCGAGTGCCCGGACGGATCTACTACGTCACGGGGAAATAGGACATCCAGCGGCTCGACTCTGAAGCCGGATGCGAAAAGCCTTGAACTTATCGATTCGCTCTTTGAAGAATTCCTCCCGAATTTCCGTAGCGGAGCCTTCAATGTCGGATGCGACGAAACATGGGAGCTAGGACAGGGCTGGAGTAAAAGCCAGTGCGACAAGAAGGGAAAGACCAAGGTCTATCTAGACCATCTTCTTGGAATCCACAAGCTTGTCAGCAAAAACAAAAGGAAGATGATGTTCTGGGCAGACATAATCCTGCATGAACCCAAATATGTGGACGATCTTCCAAGGGACATAATCGCCCTTAACTGGGGATATGAGCATGGTCATCCGTTTGAAAAGGAGACTAAAGTTTTTGCAAAATACGGCGTTCCATTTTATGTATGTCCCGGAACTTCCAGCTGGAATACTTTGACCGGTCGGACAGACAACTGTATCAAAAATCTCATAAATGCGGCTGCAAACGGAAAAAGGAATGGTGCGGCGGGATATCTGATTACCGATTGGGGGGATGGAGGGCATCACCAGTATCTTCCGATAAGCTACCCCGGACTGCTCGCGGGAGCTGCCTATTCATGGTCCCTGAAGAGTTCAATTGACATCAATATCTCCGAAGCCGTGAGCAGATTTGTTTTTAAAGACGGTTCTTCTGTTCTGGGAAAAGTCCTTTTTGAACTCGGAAGAGTCCATGAGAAAACAGGAATGCTTCCCGGCAATTCGACAATATTCAATCATCTTCTTTTCTGGGACATGTCTGACAGGAAACTCATTGAAAAGCTGAATGTGAAGGATATGGAAACCTGCCTGCGTTCGTTCGGCGAACTGAAGGAAATGCTGTCTGTTTCGGATTACAGATTTCCTGACGGTAAACTGGTGAAGGAGGAAATCCTGAACGCCATCAGAATGGCGGAGTTGGGTGTCAACAAAGCCGTTTCCGGTCTCGGAGGGAAAGTGGAGAAAACGCAGATGAGGAAGGATCTTCAGAAGATAATAAGCATGCATGAGGAGCTCTGGCTTGCCAGGAACAGGATCGGCGGATTGAATGAAAGTTCCGGAAGACTCCGTAATCTCATGGAGAACCTGAAATAAATTTAGCTTTGGCAATCATATAATACTGTTTCGTTTTCATCGGGACAGTAATTCATGAAAGACAAAGAACAGCCCTTACGGGCTTGACTACATACAAATTGCATACGTTGGTAGTCAATGCCGTAAGGCATGTTCTTGCCATTTGATTGCGACTTAGTATTGGTATAACAGTGGAGAAGGAAATGGGTCATCTCAGAAATGTTTTCGTGTTCTTTGTCTTGTCTTTGATACCCTTCCTGTCCGGATGCGCGAGCCAGTATTCGTTCAGGGAAGTGGACGCCGGTTACACGTACAGGAAATTCTCGCTGAATGTCTTGAATTCGGATCAGCTCAGACCTTCTACGATACAGGGGCTCCGCCTCCTCCATCTGGATGGGGAGTATGCTGTCGATCCGGAAGCGGTCATCGGTAAGCTTCTGGAGAATTTTGACACGGATAAAAATCCTGAAACAGTCCTGATGATATGCGAGCTTTCGTATGTGAGCGGAAAGAAACTGGAAAAGAAAGATCCCCGGAAAGCCGCTGGTTTTTACCTGTTGGCGGCGTCTCACGCATATGATTTCATTGCCGGGAGATTGTCGGAAAACGAAATAAAATATACTCCTGATTCGGCTTTCATCATAGCGATATATAACATCGCGGTTTCAAGGGGGATCGAACTGTGGAGGGCGAACAGCCAGCCCTGGACCAAGACTTTTGAACTTGAAATCTACAATGCCCATTACTCCCTGAACGTGCAGCCTGAGGGCAAATATCTCTGGAATCCGGATTTCTTTGACGAGTTCATATCTTCATATAGAACTGAAATATCGGGATTTGTCAATCATTACCGTTCCAGAGGGCTCGGGGCATCATTCATAGGGATTCACAAAAACCCGTTGGACTCCCCGGACCGTGAAATCCTGTATCCCAGAAAGCTGTCGCTCCCGGTTACGGCCATAGTCGAATTTGACCAGCCGAAAGAATCTAAGAATACCAGTGACAGAATTGCCACCCTGCGCTTTTACAATCCATTGGAGACTGAAAATGTGATGATCGCAGGGAAACCGTTTCCGCTGGACGCCGACTATACAGCCGCAGCAACTGTCCTGCTTGCGGACATCGACCCTTCAAGATTCGAACTCCAGTCTTTTCTCGATCCGGGAAAAGTGCTCAAGGGAATGGGTATATTCCTGCTTGAACCCTATGATCCCGACAAGATTCCCGTTCTTCTTACGCACGGCCTTTATGCGACACCCTCTACATTCCTGGAAATGTACAACGATCTCATTGGCGTCCCAGAGATCCGAAAGAACTACCAGTTCTGGTTCTCGTTCTATCCGACAGGACTTCCGATATCCGATACAAGCGCAATGGTGAGGAAGAAACTTGTTGAGATACATAAAAGATTTGATCCCGAAAGCAAGAACGCCAATTTCAACAACATGGTGGTTGTCGGGCACAGCATGGGTGGAATAATCAGCAAGATGCTCATACAGGAAAGCGGGAACGACCTGTGGAACGCTTTTGCCAATGTGCCGATAGACGAGGTTCAGGATATTACGGAAAAGGAAAAGGCTTTCGCCAAGGAAAAATTTTTCTTCGAACCACAGCCATATATCCGCAGGGCTGTTTTTATTGCCACCCCGCATCAGGGGAGCGAAATGGCGACTTCATGGATCGGGCGTCTTGGGATGAAAGTCATGACTCTTCCTTCCTTCCTGATTGACGACACGTCGCAATTCGTTTTCAAGCATAAGTCAATCCTGAAACTGCCTCCTTCGGAGTTGACAGATGTGATCCCGTCAAGCATCAAACAGCTTTCTTCAACTAATCCCTTCCTCGTTGCGGAAAAGAAATTGCCGATAAGCAGGGAAGTTCCATATCATTCGATAATCGGGATACGCGACGCGACAGAGGGGCCAGGAAGCAGTGACGGTGTCGTCATATACGGCAGTTCGCATCTCGACGGAGCTATTTCCGAATATCTTGTCCATGCCACACATTCATGTGTCGCCAACCCCTACACCATCGGCGAAGTCAAAAGAATCCTTCTCCTGCACCTGAAGGAGATCAATGAAAAAAAAGACCAGTTGAAGGAGAAAGCCGTTGACAGCAGTTTCAGCTTCTTGAAGTTTTCAAAAGTGATGTCGGAGCTGTCAAAGAATCAGGATTTCGTCGATGCGCTGATGAACAGGATTGGCCGTAATCCGAATGCAGGTGGAATCTTGGGGCCGGAGGAGCTGCAACTGTTGAAAACGCTGATCTTCAGAAAGGATTTTGCGGCATTCGACAGGTTTCCCGGATTCACCATCAAAGGAATGGGAGTGGCGGTAGCTCTTGCGGGGGCTGAATCGAAAAAGAAGGCGGCAAAAAATGCGGAAGTCGCAAAACCTGTCCGTGATGATGTGTTGAGTGAGAACGTGGTCGAAGAGATGGGATTGCCCGTGACCGACAAGGAAAATCCGCCTGCTTCGGATTCAATGCTCAAAGATCTCGGATACGGCCTTCAGTCCGGGGATAAAATTGATCCGTCAAAGGCGAAGACCGTCTCCGACAGCAGGCGCATGGCGTCGATATTGAACAGGCTTTCGTTGAATCCTGCTGAAAAGGACAAGCCCAGATACATGGTTAAGATCGGGAACAGGACTGTTGATTCCCCGGGCGCACTTGTCGCTGAGCTTATGAGTTCCGGTTGCAAAGTCGAAGTGAGGGATGCCCGTTATTTCGCCAATTTCGGTGATCTGTTCTATAAGGGTGCGGAAGTCCTGACAGCATATTGGATCAACACCCAGATTCCTGTGCCGGAAACTGAGAACAGCCTTATGGTGCCGGTCAGTCACTCCCAGCATGAGCTGTACATTGTCGGGACTGATTTTTCTGTCGAGCTGTCATTCTATTTTGGAATCGACGGCAAGGTCGAGTTCAGGGTCATGGATACTGTAGACCAATCCTGGGTTCTTGGGCGTGTGGCAAAAGTATATGCTGAAAAGGATGCCGTCGAGGTCGTCAGACTTGAAGGCGAGGTCATAAAAACATACGAGAGGATAAAGAAGGATAATCCCGACCTCCCGTTTGGAGGCTATTATGCGCTTGGGGTCTGCGATGACGTCAATGCCGTGATAGAATATCGCATGACTGGGAAGACTACGCTGTTTCCTCTTCCGCATGACAACAGGTATTTCCAGGGGGATGGCGAAGTCGAACAGATAGTCAGGAAACTTCCGTCCGACGGTCGCGACAATTCCATTCCAGATCAAAAACGGGTTTTCGGTTCGATTCCGGTTGATGACTTTTCAAAGATTCCGATACCGAGTCTTCGCGCCCAGCTAAAGGCTGTCATGGAAGCCTGGGAGAGCGGGAATAAGGAAAAGAAATAGGGGAGTGGAAAGTCGTCAGTCGCTACTAGATTTGTTGGGCGTAAGTCTTTCCGTACATTTTTTAAGCCAAGCAGACGCTTGGCGTTCCCGGGAACGCTGATTGTCTGGTCGGCTCTATGTATTTCTTGTGCGGAAAGACTTACGCCGAGAGTATCTCTAGTCGTCGGTCGTTGGCAAGAATTAATGGGAAAGTAATCAGTTATCAGAAAGACAAGTGAAAATTAGTGGTTAAAGAATCTTATTTTTCGTGTTTTTAGGGTGTTTCGTGGTAAAAATATGAATTTCTCGAAATGGCATGAACTTGGCCCGTTCACGGTGTTTGACGTGGAGACCACCGGTATGTCTCCGGTATGTGACAGAATAGTCGAAATTGCGGCAATCCGAGTGGATATTGACGGTATTCATTCGCGATTCCATTCTTTGCTGAACCCGGGAATCAGGATACCTGACGAAGTCATACGCATACACCGGATAAGCAATGCGATGGTGGAAAAGTCGCCGACATTCACGAGTGTCGGCAGGGAGTTCGTCTCGTTTGCCGAGGACAGCACCCTTGTCGCGCACAACGGAAGGTTCGACCTCTCTTTCCTGCAGGAGAGCCTGCATCGGCATGGAATGCCCCTGTGGAATGGGAAAACCATGGATTCCATCGCCATAATCAAACACGCATATCCGGGGCTTCCAAGCTACAGCCTACAGAATCTCCAGCGCCATTTCAGCTTGGGCACCGGCGACGGACAGGCGCACCGCGCCTTCACCGATGTGGAATGGACACTTGAAATATTCGGAATGTCCATGAAACGCCTGCTTGACGCAAGCAATACGTAATCAGTTTTTCATTTCAGTTTTCTTTTCTTTCTGAGGAGAGATTCAAGCTCCGCATTAGCCTCGTCAAATTCCTTTATCCTGTCATCGGTATATATCTCGATGGGAAAATTGCATAACCTATGTAAGCGGTCAGTCCGTCCCAATATCTCCTGAAAATAACCACAGAGGCACGGAGTCACAAAGAATATTTTCACCACGAAGAAGCCTGTCTGCTCTAGGAAGTTTCCGCCGTCGCTGGGATGCTATGGCGTGACAAGACGACGTGGCATGCGAAGGGCACGAAGTAATACATCAAACTTATCTTTTCCTTCTCGTCTTGCTAGGACAGAGACAAACCCTTTTTAAAACGGTTTTTTTCCCTTGTCGGGCGTAGTCCGCAGCGGCCGGACGAAGACTGATGGTTATGAAATTGGTTGCTACTTTGCTGCTCCAGCCCCTCGGTGGTTAGTTCCAGAAGGGGACTGACCGATTACTTCACCAGATATTCTTTGTAAAAATAATTCCCTTTCGCACTTTAAAAGGACTACTGTAGTATATACTGTATTATATGTTTAAATAAACCATGAAATGCGGATTTTGCATTTACCGGCATATTCATAATGAAGACAGTTGAAATAAAAACCGGCGTTAAAATACAGAACAAGCAGGAAGCCATAAGGCTTACCGTGTCCGAGAAGATCCGGAACGGGGAATACGGCGAAAAGCTGCCCGGAGTGCGTGAGCTTGCAAAAAGCTTCTCCGTGAATGTCATCACTCTGCGCAAGGCGCTGTCACCGCTTGTGAGAGACGGTATCATTTTTCCTGAAAAAGGGAAGGGGATGTTTGTAGACGGCAAACGGAAGACCTGTGTCGGCATAATCGGATGCACTCATGAAAAGTGCCTTTTTGACAAAGGGACATATTTCGGAGATGTCTTTCAGGGCATGCGCGATCTGATGGAAGAAAACCATGATTTTTTTTCGTATCAACTGAAACAGCCGGACAGAACGTATCAGGAACTCGTAAGGGAAAACCCGTCCGTTTCAGGATATGTCATTTTTGTTCCTACAAAAACCGAGGAAAAAGAACTTCCGCACCTCAAAGGCGGAATCCCGTTTGTAGTTGTCGGAAACACGTCGGCAGACAAGGCGATCAACAGTGTTGACTCCGACAATTACAAGGATTCGTTCAACGCCGTAAGCCAGCTCATAGCGGAAGGAAAAAGGGAAATCCTCTTTCTTTCAAACAAAGCATGGACAAGAACCCATGATCTCAGATACCGGGGATATATGGATGCCCTTGAAAAATCAGGGATAGCCGCCGATAAAAAAATGGTGATTATCGAGAATCCGAAAACAGATTTGTTCCAAGACAGTATCCTTTCACTTTTCAGTTCGAAAAATTCCCCGGATGCGATATTCGCAGCAAACTGCTATTCCGCAGAAAAATTCCTTGAAATGAAAGAAGTCAACAAGAAGAAACTGAGCATTATAGTATATGACGATCCGATGGATGCCCTCTCAAAATTCGGAATTGAATACAGGGTCGTCCAGCAGCCACTCTATGAAATCGGAGCGACGGCGATAAAGAGGATTTATGATTTGATTCAGAAGAAAAATGTAAAACCGGAGCAGATAAAGATTCCGTCGAAGTTGATAGCTAAGACTGAATAAGCACAGAGGAGCAGAGTTTTGATGGAATTAGAATAACAGGATGGAGAGTCTGTCTTACAATTCTTTGGAAAAGGACGCGTCAGCAGAGTGACGCGGCTACAGCGGGGATGAAGAAAAAGACGCGTCAGCATAGACCTTCATCCGATGCTGAGCAAGAATGCAATTGCAATTAGGATTTGTTTGTAGCCACGTCACTCTGTTGACGTGCTCTTTGGATTGGAAGACGTTAATGAAATTGAAGCAGTGAGGAAGATTTCGGGATTCCTTAAGAAACTGAGGTGATGGCGACAGGACGATCGAACTTTTTGGAGTGCGGTAGCTTGCTGCCGCTTTTTGGCAGACAAGCTTGCTTGTCTGAAATAACGCGGAGCGAGCTCCGCTAATTAAAGCTGAAGCAAGCTTCAGCACTCCATATTAAAGGAATAACAGTGGAGGTATCCATGTTCAAAATCGGGGTAATGGTTGAATCGTTCAGGAAAGGGTTGGATGGCGGGCTGAAGGCCGCCTCTGAAATAGGCGCCGACGGTGTCCAGATTTATGCGACTTCCGGCGAAACGCATTTTGATAAACTGAAAGGCGCAAACCTTGTCAGTCTCAGGACAAAGCTGAAAGATTACAGGCTCGAAGTTTCGGCCCTGTGCGGAGATTTCGGAGGACACGGGTTTCAAATCGCGGAGCATAATCCGAAACGGATTGAGGATACGAAGCGCGTTATCGGGGTTGCTCTTGAACTTGGAACCTCGATTGTCACAACCCATATCGGAGTGGTTCCGGATGAAAAGTCCAATCCCCGATATGCGGTCATGGCCCGCGCCTGTGAGAAAATGGGCGCATTCGCTGAAAACGAAGGCGTAGTCCTCGCAATAGAGACCGGACCTGAAAACGCCATCACCTTGAAGGAATTCCTGGACGACATAGGTCTTAAAAAAGGTCTCGGGGTAAATTTTGATCCCGCCAACCTTGTGATGGTCTGCAGGGAGAATATTCCTCAAGCTGTGAAAACACTTGCACCTTACATTGTCCACACTCATGCAAAAGACGGCGTAAACCTAAAGCCTGTAAGTGCGGAACAGCTCTACAATTCTTTTGCCGAGGGAGGCATTGAAGGTTTTCATGCAACGGACTACATAAGGGAAGTTCCGCTGGGCGAGGGGGGCGTTGATTTTGACTCCTACCTTAAGGTACTTTCGGAAACGGGTTACAGTGGTTATCTCACGATAGAAAGGGAAGTCGGGGAGAATCCTACGGCCGACATCAGGCTGGCGGTGGAATTTTTGAGATCTAAGGTTGGTAAGAAAATTTTTCCGGGACGGAAAAATTAATAAGGAAATAAGACGTTATAAACGAAGAAAAGAGGAAAGAAATGAAGAAGAAAGTGAAAATCGGAATTATTGGAATGGGTGCCATAGGGGCTGTGCATGCTGATGCTTTCTCCGCAAACTCAAATAATGCGGAAATCGCAGTACTTTGCGACATCAACTCTGACCGCCTCAAGGCGATGGGCGAAAAGTACAAGGTCGGCAAGCTATGTTTGGATTACAGGGAAGTCCTGAAAAGCGATGTAGATGCGGTTGTTGTCAGTGTAGGCAACGCCCTTCACAGAGTAACCGCCTGCGCCGCTCTCAAGGCCGGCAAAAACGTCCTGCTTGAGAAACCTATGGCGATGAATTCGAAAGAGGCGGCAGAAATAGTTGCCACTGCCGACAAAAGCCGAAAGATCCTCCAGGTCGGGATGGTGAACCGTCAGCGCGGCGACATACAGCTTGCAAGAAAATATGTGACTGACGGAATTCTCGGAGACATCTACCACATGCGTGTAGTCCTCATCAGAAGGCGCGGCATTCCCGGGCTTGGCGGCTGGTTCACCACGAAGGCGGCATCCGGAGGCGGACCTCTCATAGATATCGGGGTTCACTGGTTTGATGCTGCTATGTTCATCAGCGGACACTGGAATCCGAGCTCAGTCAGCGCGATGACTTATTCGAAATTCGGAAGCCCGATGAAAAATTACAAATACGTCAGTATGTGGGCCGGCCCGCCTAAATTCGACGGCGTATGCGATACGGAAGACTATGCGACCGGTTTTGTGAGATACGGCAAAAAGGCTACAATGAGTTTTGAAATCGCGTGGGCTGCAAATGCCGAAGATGAATCATACGTCGAGATTCTCGGGACAAAAGGTGGAATAAAGGTCTTCAGTTCCAAGAACCCTAGACTTCTTACAGAGTTCAACGGAAACATAGCAAATGTGGAGCTGCTTATTCCGGAATCAGGAAGCCCTTTCCAGATTCAGGCAAAGAAATTCATAGATGCATGCAGGGGAGAATGCCCTTCGGAAGTTCCTGGCAAACAGGGGCTAGTCAACATGAAACTTATAGACGCAATATATGAATCTGGGGTCAAAGGCAAGGAGATATTGATCAAGTAATTCCAAATCCCGATTTAAAAAGAGAGGAACGAGTGTGATTTGAATTCGAAATAGGGATAAGAGCCAGGAACAAAAGAGTTCATCTCAGGCTGTCCGTCTCAAGAAGACCAACCACAGAGGACTCAGAGTAAAAAGGATATTTCTTGCTTTAACCTTCCCACTTAATAAAATTCTTCTCTCTGTGCCCTCTGTGGTTAGTCCCAGGCAAGACTGAGCTGTTGCGACACATTACTGTATTTTACTGTTTTTTTTTAATAACACTTGACACTGTCATGATAATCTGATATAATCTGAAGTGTTACCAAAATATTATCAAAGTGTCACTATTTAGGATATGCAATGATGCGCGGAACAAGCAAACTGTATGCCTTTACGCCAAAGTGTCGAATTATAGCTAGACATTTGGTTGATGAAATCAAGTCGGGAAAATATCGTCCCGGAGACAAGATAGACAGTGTTATTACTTTATCTAAACGATTCGGGGTAGGTAGGAGGGTTGTTTGGACGGCATTTGCCATCTTGGCAAAAGATAATTACATAATCACGGAGCATGGCAGCGGCACTTATGTCAATCCCCAACTGAAACCTGGCAGATTCTATCGTATAGGCCTTTTCATCAACCGTCAGAATCCCATGAAAATGGGGCCGACGATCACTGCGGTCAGTCAAAAAGCCCATAAAATCGATTATAAGACCGTGTTGGGAATTAATTTTGAAAAGGATTTTGAATTATCTGACTGGCTGCAAACCGAGAAGCAGATTGATGGTGTCCTGATTGCCGGCATCGTGGATGAAAAGTTGCTGAAGTATCCGCGTCGCAACAGGATTCCCTATGTAGTTATAGGCAATTACGATATTTCACCTGAACATCCTCAGGCAACAACTGACATAAGGAATATTGTGAAAGGGGCCTTCCTGCCGGTGTTGAAACAAGGTGAGTATAAACGAATCGGCCTAATTGTCGGCAGTATGGAATTGAAGGCTAATCATGAATTCGCGCAGGGAGTGATGGATGCAATTGCCGCAAACAACTTGCAGGTCAAAGATGAATTGATCTGTTTTGCGGAAGACGACGGATACGCAGAAGTAATTAAGCTGATGGAAATCTTGAAACCGGACGCAATCTATGTACATGACGATTTGGCCCTAGGCATGAAGAAATACTTGGATCGGCATGACAACATGATTAGTCAGCGTCCTTGCATACTGACCAATTCATGGGGTGCGGATATGCTGCCGAAAAAGTATTATGACCGAAAAGTTAAGTTTCAGGATGGTTTGAACGATCGTGTGGACGATGCAATCACGAAGTTGATAGGAGCTAGTTGAAAAGTATATATTTAGACAATAGGCGAATTAATTTAATTGCACAGGGAATTGTATTTTAATTTCGCAGGCAGGATGCCTGTGTTACATTTTTATAACAAAACGGGGTGGAAAATGAAAATTATCCTGAAGAGGAACTGGTTTAGGATCAGGCTATTACACAGAAGAGGGGAAATGGGTTTTACGCTTATAGAATTGCTGATTGTCATAGCCATTATTGCAATTCTGGCCAGTATGTTGTTGCCTGCATTAAGCAAAACACGTGCGATGGCTCACATTTCAGGATGCCAAAGCAATCTGAGACAAAATGGGATTGCGCTTTTACAGTATTCCGACGATTTCAATACTTGGGGGCCGTCTGGAACCGAAGATGGAGGAGCGAACAGATACAGTTATGTCTCGACGGAAGGTTACCTATTTCCGTCGGGTACTGCCACCGGTGACGACAAAGCCAAGGCGCTGATGTGTCCCGGAATGAGACCTCCAACATACTATTCTGCCGGTAGGGTAGTTGCCGGTGCTGGCGGAGTTGTATATTCAAGTTACTTGCTGTCATTCGGCACCGGCACCCGTATTGCTGCCGGTAATTGGTTCTTCTGGAGGCCAACCACATCCGTCAGTGGTGGAGTGCAGAGGGTGCAGTGCCCATCTACAAAATTCCTGAATAGTGTAGTGAACGGTTGCTATGTTGCTGGTCCGAGCGAACAACCGATGATGGGTGACATCGCCTCAAAAACCGGAATAATCATGCCGTACGCGGTGGCAGCAGGAGGCGCGCTCATGTCACATAACGGAGCCAATACGGCCTTCATGGACGGACATGTACAATGGACAAACAAAACTGCTTTTAACGGATATGTCCATTACCAAGATCAGCAATGCAGACTTTATTGGTGACGGATAACATGAAATCGGTTTATCTTGATGGAAATCAAATCTAGGAAATAGGGATCTATGTGCTTGTTGAAAATGGCAATATTGTTTGTTGCTCCGGCTATGATGTTTACTGCTACTGCGCTGGGCGTTGAAATTAGCCAAGTTTCTTGGTGGACTGGCAAAAATAATTTTTCGAAAGATTTCAGTTTGATTTTAAAGGATCAAACGGGTAAAGCGGTACAAGAAGATACACTCAGTGCAAGTAAGACCATGCGTGTCCTTAAATCTTCGGATGTATTTCATGACGGAGAAAACATTCGCTTTAAATTCAATCTTCTGCCGCTTGCTGACAAGCCTACGGTGCTGGAGATATTGACAGGACAAGGCAAGGAATCCTGGAAAATGCTCATGAGTCCGTCGGGACAGCCGGAGGCGTTGGCCGTTTCAGCCTGTGGTGCTGATGGAAAGGCGGCTTTTGCGAAACTTGACTACCGTTTCCGAGGTGTCATGAACCAGAGTTTCTCATGGCCGCAAAATGTTTTGAACTGGAGCAGGTATTTCTATTACAACTCCACAACCGCTGTGGATAAATGGTTTACCGCAGAGGTGAAATTTATTGCAGGTGCACAGGAATTATATGTTGACGGAAAATTCATCCACCGGTTCGCGATACCGTCAGCAGCGGACAGCACCCTCACTTTTCGCCTTTCTCCTGGCACAACAATAACGGCCCCCTTTTGTTTTCACCAGGAATACGAGACTCAGTTCTTGCCAGTTGATATTTCCTCCCGCCTTAACAGCAAAGAAATTGACGGTAAGGTTGTCGCAGACCTGTCGCTTCCGCCAAGCGGGCAGACGGTCACGGTAAAGAATGTCCCGTTTATTTTTCCAGAAAGGACAAAATACAGCCATCTTGACATTGGCCTGAGCTGGATCAGGGAAGGCAATCTGAGAGGTTCCGAGAAGTCGAACATTGGCAGTTTCGGCGGACGCTGGGGCGGTGCGCTTGACAATAATCCCGGGCGGCTGCAGTTTCGTGTTCCCAACGGCGATTACAATGCCCTGTATGTGATTGCCTCCTCGGAAGGGGAAGGCGGCGCCGACAGGATACCGCAGTTCACAGTTCAGTTTTACCGTCCCGACGCAGGATTTCCGAAAAACTTCCCTTCCCCCCAGGTTCCGCTGTTCAGTATGAAAGGAGATGCGACCAGGCTTCCGGTAAAAAACTCTGACGGCACGGAGGGAAACCTGTATCTGATCAAAGTTCCTATTGCTCCCGGTCAACTGCAGGAGTTCAGTGATCTGCGCTGTTTGGAATTCGAACTTACGAAAAATGTGGAACTTTATCGCAGCTACCCGGATCCCTCATATTACAGTGTTAGCGGTGCCGGACTTCCAAGTGCGGTAAAAGTCTTTGCAATGACTCTGGCTCTGCCGCCATATGAAGTCACTTTCGCACCGCGCAATTACGCCAATATATGGACCGCTCCTGAAAGTTCGGAATATGGTGTCGAATTGAAAAACCGGTCTGATAGGGAATTGAAAATACAACTGCTTCTTGACACCTCCAGCCTTGATCAGCAGGAGAAAACCGTAGCAAACACCGAAGTCAGGCTTGCACCGTATGGTAAAGGCCGATACGATTTTAAAGTCAAATTAAACCGATACGGGTGGCATAAGGTAAAGCTGACATGTTCCTCCATTGAGGACATTCAGGTACACGAACGGTCCCTGGCCTATTTGCGGCAGCGTGATCATATAAAATCAAGGAACTTTTCCGACAAGGGTTTTATTTTCGGGTTCTGGAATTGGAGGGGAGAGCACAGCACTCCAGGTGCCAAGGAATCTTTTACCGTCATGGGCCTGGCCGGAGCCGGATCGCTCTCTTCTGGAATGTATGACACTTGGGCCAACGAGGAAATCCATGCCGTTGCCCGGAAATTCGGCATCCGGAACTATCTGCTTTTCGGGAACGGCGATTCAAGATTCACATCTTTTCAATTCCCAGAGAGATATTTTGGAATCCCATACGATGGCGGCAACCCTGACAAAATGGGGGATGTATTGTTGAAGAAGCTTAAAGAAAGAGAGCAGCCGGCAAATGAGATTTCGGAGCCGTTGCTGGTCAGGATCTTCGCCGAACCCAGTCTTGGCCCCACCACTCATGGCAGCCTGCCGGAATATTTTGGAGAACAGCCAGCCAATCTTGCCGAGCAGAATGTGAAAATGTTTAATGATTGCACAGAACGTTTGCTGATATCTGCAAAAGCCATAAAGGCCAAATACCCGTCGGCAAAAATCCTGATGCCCCATGGTGATCCCTCCTTCTCCATTCCTTTCCTGAAGGAGAGAGGTGAAGCAGCTTCCCTGATAGATGGTGTGGCGGTAGACATAGGCTATTTTGAAAGGCTTCCCGAGCAGCAGTTCCACCAGTGTTCAATTCATCGGCTGTATCAATTTTTGAACGAATGGAAAAAGTATAAGGAAACGCCGCCAGTAATGGCGATTTTTGAAGGACCATGTATCATTGGGGTATTGCCCGGAGCTTTGACAGAGCGGGAGTTTGCCGCGCACACCGTTAGGGCAGCTCTGCTGCTGGGGGCTTACGGCATCAACCGGCAGTTTGCAACAGCATCCCCGTTCGACTGCGGCAATTACTGGGGTGAACAGCATTATGGCAGCGGCCTGATCAGCCGGATAAACAGCTTGAACCCACATGTCGCATACTGTGCATACGCCACCATGACCCGCCATCTGGCTGACAAGGATTTCGTCAGATGGCAGCCGACCGGCAGCCTGTCCACCTATTGCCTGCAGTTCCGGGACATTGCCTCCGGCCAGCCGATGTATGCGGTCTGGACCATCCGGGGAACCCGTCCGGTCATATTTCAGACAGGAGGAGGTAAAGTTTCTATTTATGATTACATGGACAATGTCCAGTCCGCCAACATTGACGGAAACAGGGTCACTGTTATGAGCGGGCCGGAACCTGTTTTCGTTTACGGGATCGGCGATGCGCCGGAAATCAGCCTAGGGGTTCCCGATCATTCTGATTCCGCGCTTGGGCAGTTTAGCAGGAAAATTGCCGCTTCCGGTTTGATGAAATGGCGACAGGAACAGGAGGAAGACCGCAGTTATACGGAATCATTCCCAGACTGTATCCGCCGTTTTCCTGCAAAGATGGAATTGAGCAAATCTGACTCTCCTGCGGAAACCGGTGGGAACGCTTTGGCGGTAAAGTTACCCCCTCAAGGGAAAAACCGTGGGACAATGCCGTTTTTCACCACCCTTTATCCGGAGGAGAATCTGCCAGTTCCCGGAAAAGCTGAACTGCTGAGCATCTGGGTGAAGGCCGCAAGCGACTGGGGCAGAATAGTTTATGTGCTGAGAGATGCCAATAATGAAAAATGGGTTAGCGTAGGTTCCACAGGGCACTGGAACAGTGATGACATGCACGGCTGGAGCGCCTTCAATTACGACGGCTGGAGGTTGCTGAAATTTGAACTGCCCGGCAACGCCCCGTATGACTGTTTCCGTGAACATGGTTCCACATGGTGGGGATGCAGTGAAGGCGACGGCATCGTGGATCTGCCATTGAGAATCGAAAAGATCATCATTGAAAAAAGGCCGGAAGCCATGTATGTCAACTCCCTGGAAAAAACCGATCCCGCACCAGTGTTGCTGGGGGACATATATGCCGAATACGTAAATGCGGCTGACATGACTGAAGACGCGGTAAGACTGTCAAAACTGCGTATGCCTCCTCCGCCGGGGAACTGGGAAGAACCCAACCCGATTGCCGAACTGGAGAAAAACGGCTCATTGCAACCGACCAGCATAACCGGAGTAAAGCATCCGGAATATGAGTATGACGGCACAAGGGGAATCTTTTCGTTCAAGGAAATTGCTGATGCCGAAAGCTATGACATCTGGCTGAGTCTGTCTCCGGACGGAAAAGACGCATTGCTCATGGGTAAGAACATCATGAAATCCGGGGTCTTGATCAAAGGGTTTAGGGCCGCCACCGATTTTTACGCGTTCGTCATTTACCGGAACCGGGCAGGAGTAATTTCCAAGCCGTCTCCGGCATTCAAATTCCGGCTGGACGACATGTTTGCAATGAAATAGTAACCAACAGTATAAAATGATTATGTTAAAGCAGATAGTTTTCAGTCTCATGGCAGTCAGTTTTGGAGCCATGCCACTTTTCGCACAAACATCGCAAAAGGCAGAGGCGAATCCACCCCTTTATCTAAAAGTGAAAATACTGCCGGAACAAAGAGATGCGGTAGCTATCCATATTTCCGGGCGACGTCCAGCCCGTCCATGGCCGATTCCGCGCAGCAACATCACCCGTGATGGATTGTTTACAGGGGAAGGCATAAACTCAGGTTTGGGTAATGTCAATACGTTCTTAAAGCCGGGGGAAGAATCACCCTGGATGAATATCGCCCCACTTCTGTGTGAAAATGGAGACAACCGTCTCCGGTTTTGTGCAGTAACCGGTTCTGTTTCAACCGCACCTCTACCAGCAGAGGCGAATTTTACCTTATGTTTTTCACGCACTCCGGACATGAGAGGCATAATCAAATCGTTTACCCGTCAAGGACACGGTGCCGGAATGCTATGCATGATCAACATGAAAAACCCGGACATGATATCTAATGACCAGCAAGGCAGTGAGGATGACCTGAAATATGCACAGGCGGATCCGGATGTTCCCGGTCTGCGGCCGGAAAAATTCAATATTGGGACAGCGCTGGAACTGGATTATGAGATTTCTTCACAGACAACCGTCGACAATGAACTGCGCGCCTTGGCTCTGCTCAATCTGAACGGTTTGAAATGTCCTCCCTCAACCGCGGCCTCGTCGGCATTCGGAGACAACGGTTTCCGGTATTATTATGGAGGTCTTCACTCATATTTTACCAAGATACCGGATTGCCAGAGTTCGCTGGACTATGATAAAATTGAAGGTGCGGTAAAAAAATATGCGGAAGATCTGAAAAAGAACGGACTGCTGGACAAGGTTTGCTTTATAGGCATGAGGGATGAGCCTGGAACCGTTCTTGGGCATTTCCTCAAATGCGGCGAATGCGGAAAACAGTTTGTGGAATTCCTGAAAAAGTCGGAGATCACACCGGAGGCATTGAAGATAAAGGACTATGCGGAGGCGAAGCTCCAGAAGGACAGTTCAGTGAATCCGTACTTGTACTATTACACCATGAGGTTCAGGAACCGCACCATGGCGGATGCGTTCCGTGCATCCACGGAGGCCATCAGGAAAGAACTGCCCGGAATGCCCACTTTAACCAATTTCTCCACAGAACTGCTCCACAACATGGCAACTCGCGGAGCCGACATCTTTGAAATTCAGCGCAGCGGGGCGCTAACTTACGGCTGTACGGAAGACTGGTGCAACTGGAGCGGGACATATCAGTTGGCGGGATTCCAGATGGCGGTAATGCGCGCCGCCTGTCGCCCGTTGAACCAGAAATACGGCATGCTCAACATCCTGGTCAGCCGGACACCATGGGAAATCCAGGCCAAAGGATTTGTCGAAACTGGTCTTGGAGCAAGTTTTATCAGGTTTTTCAATTATGGACCTTATTATGCTCCGAGCAACGACCAGACCAGTCAGCGTCCGGAAATATACCCACCGATCAAGCGTTTTGCCGCAGCCACCGGCGCGGTTGAAGACCATCTGTTGCAGGGAACTGTCGCGGACGGAGATGCGGCAATGCTTTATTCGGTCACTTCCGACATCTGGAATCTTGACGGCAAAGGTGACCGGGATGCTCCTTTCGGCCCAGAGCGTACTTATCTGTATTTATTGCTCAAACACCTTGGATGCCGGACTGACATACTGGCAGATGAGGACATAAAAAAAGAATTTTTGGACAAATATAAACTCCTCTTCATCGTGGACTCTCATTTTCCGCGCACCTCACTCGAGGCTTTGACTGAATGGGTAAAGCGAGGCGGAACATTGTATCTCGGTGCCGGGGCGATGCAGTACGACGAATTCAATAGGCCGCTGGAATTAGACGGTAAACTTGGAATCAGGCGTGGTAAATACCGGTTTGTCACATCGCCAGGACGTCCGCCATTTGAACTGTTGAAAGTTAATCCTATGAGCGAGGTCAATTTTTCCGGTGGAAAGATTCCGGTTATCTGCGGGCTGGAAGATGCTCCCGCCGGAATCAATGCTGATTTTATCGCCGGGAACGCAGGTACCCCTTCGGTGTATGTGCAGAAATGTGGTAACGGCCGCGTTATCTCTTGCGGTTTCTTTCCGGCGCTAAGCTACATTCAGGCGGCAATGCTTGCCAAGGGGAAACCGGTAAAATTGGATTTGCAGGCCGAAGACGATGCTCCGGTCGCAAATGCTGTCAATTTTTATTCCTGCCGCCAATATCCGGAGACGCAGAGGAAACTGTTTGCTGAAATCTTAAAGCTTTCCGGTTGTGACGTGCGCCTGAAAACCTCTGATCATTTGGTTGAGAGCAACATGATTGATGCCCTAGGCGCAGTAATAATTGCCCTTGCCAATTGGAACGGTGCTGTCCGCGAAGTCACAGTGACAATCAAAGGATATCCGGCATTTAAAAAGATTTATGCCGTATCAGGCAAGATTGAAATAATTAAAAATACCAAAGACATCTCAATATTTAAAATCATGGTCGGCCCCGGAGACTATGTAGTCGCTGAAAAATAATTTGAGGGACCTCTGAAATTGCAAATCGGTTACTGATAGGAATTTTCATTTTCATACTGGCTGCGAGATAGCCGGATGATGTGGATATATCAAGAGAAACAAGAATAAAGGTGTAGTTTTTTCATCAGAACCTCCCACTTTGACCGACGGGTTTTCCGTAACGGGGTGTCCTCTTCTTCGACATCCAGAACGGACTCTATGTTATTAACCGCCGCAAACTTCGTCCCCACTCCATCTCTGATGTCACCACTTGCCAGCTCCAGAAACCTTTGACAACTGTCATGTTCCGCCCTGTAGGCCACATTTCCGGTCGGGGTTATCTTCAGATCCTATCCTCACGGAAAAGAGCCGTGTCTGGCTCAAAGGAACTGGCAAATGAACTTGAACAGTGAAAATTTCAAGGGAGTTTTGTTTTAACTGCAAACGGAACTATGGTATGGGAAATTTTGGAAGATTACATCTAATGAACTTGACCGTTAAAATATGTTTTGCAATCGTCCTGCTCATGACTGCGTCGTTTCTCTTTTCCCAGGCGGCTGATGCTGAAAAGAAAAAAACGCGGGCCATGCGTTTCCATTCGGGGATGATATTGTTTGCCGAATTGCTCCCTGAAAATCCGGCAATCCCGGTAACCGTCATGAATGTCAGTCCTTTTGAGCCGGAGCCAAAGGTCATCTCGAATGCGGCATACGCATCGGTTGTCGTTAAGCTTGATCCGGGCAGAAGCATAAGCGTCTATGATTATTCCCTCTTGAACAGCAGGAAAACCGAATTCAAGTGCATAGGCGTCCGCGAGGGCGAAGATGCGTTCGATGCCAATAAATGGGAACTGGCAAGCAGCAGTCCGGACAAAATGTACACTCTTCTTTTCAGGGTTGAGCTTCCACAGCCGGGGGAAAACTGCGAGTATGTCCTTCATTTCAACCTTAACAGGAGCAGACCGGAAGACGTTCTTCTTCCTTTTGTGAAAATAGACAGGGCCTTCACTCCTTCCTCAAAGATTCCTGTTGATGGAATCATTGGATCCGATCCTGTAAAGGAGGGATTGCGGAAAGATGGAGAGGGAAAAGTAGAAGGTAGAAATGAGAAAGAGGAAAACTTATAGAAGTTCTAAAGTTCTAAAGTTCTAAAGTGCGAGAGTTCGAAAGTTTTTTATTTGAGAGACGTAAAACGAAGACATTAAACAACACGGGAAAACAAAAATGTTTGAAGTAGATATTACAAGGGAATTTTCTGCAGCGCACAAGCTCAAAGGGTACAAGGGTAACTGTGCATCGCTTCACGGTCATAACTGGACTGTGACGGTAACTGTCAAATCGGAAAAACTCGATAAGATAGGGATTGCGGTCGACTTCCGGAAACTTAAGACGGAGCTTGACGCAGTTCTTGTCAAGTTGGATCATTCGAACCTGAATGATCTGGACATTATCTGCTCTCCGAACCCGACAAGCGAATGCATTGCTAAATTCATTTATGACAGGCTTTCCGCCAAGTTGAACGACAGCAAGGTGAAAGTGTCCAAGGTGAGGGTTGCCGAATCAAAGGGTACCGGAGCAACATACTATGAAACTTAAGGTGTTCGAGACGTTTGCAAGTATTCAGGGCGAATCCACACACGCCGGGAAAATCTGCTTTTTCATAAGGCTTTCCGGATGTAATCTGAACTGTTCATACTGCGACACCCTGTATGCAAGGAATCCCGAATCCGGCACCGAGACGTCATTATGCAATCTTGTAGGCCTTGCGAAAAAAGCGGGAACGCCCATAGTCGAAATCACCGGTGGAGAACCGCTTCTACAGCATCAGGTTCCGATCCTCTGTGAAAAACTCCAGGAGGCCGGGCTGATTGTGATGGTTGAAACAAACGGAACCCAGCCACTGGATATTCTGCCTCAGGGAACAATAAGAATCATGGACTGCAAATGTCCTTCAAGCGGGGAATCCGACAAGATGCTTCTGTCAAATTTCGACTGTCTGAAGCCTTTTGACGAAGTGAAGTTCGTGATCTCGGATGAAAATGATTTCTTGTATGCGACCGATAAAATAAAAAGATTTGGAATATTGAAGAAGACCAGGAACATCCTGTTCGGCCCTGTCTTCGGCAGATTTCCGGCTGCGAAACTCGCAAAACTCATGATTGAACACAAAAGTCCTGGAAGGCTTCAGCTCCAGGTCCACAAATACATATGGGATCCGGACGCAAGGGGAGTCTGAGGACATTATTCCTGTTTTGCGGATTTTGCAGATCTGCCTGAATGGATGGATACGAATTTCGCTATGAATATGGCGACATACATTATTCCGGTGACTGATTCAATTACACATGTTGCGCGCGCAATCGGAATCGCAGGCGTCAAGTCGCCGTAGCCCACAGTCGCCAGTGTCACGAAGCTGAAGTATATCATATCCCCGTTCTGAAGGACGCCATCACCGAAATTTTTCGGATCAAAGGCGAAAGCGGCGGGGTCAAGGATCAGGATTATCCCGAATATCTGCGAAAATATGAAGCCCAGGATAAGATAAACTGAAATGGCACCGTAGATTTCCTGGGAGTTTATGGATTTCGCATCAAATATCTGCCGGAAGACAATCAGACTCAGATATCCGGAAAACCCGATCCACAGGAGCCCGTCAACGATATCGAGGAAGTTTATCCCGTTAGTCGCGTGCATCAGCGCATGGACAGCAAGTGCGACTACTCCAAAAGGGAAAAGTATCAGCTGGTCGCGGTGGCGGCGCGTTATGAGATATGCGGCCAAACAGAGTCCGAGTACGAGGCATATGCCTACAGACTTCACCATTATGATATTGCGGATGGACATTGCCAGAATCATGGAAATTAAAAGCAGTATGAGCAGGAACAGATAGTTTCCAGTTTGCCGCATGGGTTATTCTCCTTTTGTTTTAGACGAGGCAATTTCAAAATTGCCTCTTTTGAGCTGATTTGTCAAGTTGGAGTTCACAGCTTTAGCGTGTCTAACTTGTTAAAGATTAAGACACACTAATCCGCCTAGGCGGACCAACGTGCGCGTTGCCATAACAACCATTTTTCTGCATTTTGAAATAAGCTCAGTTGAGTCAATTTCAAAAGCAGTCAGTCCGCAACGGCGGAAGTCCCCTGACTACTGGCAAAACGGGTGTTTTGCAACTATACTTCAAATATCTTCCTGCAAGTTAACGCAATAAGTCTCAATATTCCAGCCAGGCGCGGATGCGCCGCAGGGCGCGTTCGGGTCGTGACAGCTTCTCATGGTCACGGATAATCTGGAGAGCCTTTCCGGACTGGTTTGTAATCAGACTGTCCACGCCGAGATCCATCATTCGTTCCATGTCTTCGGGTTTATCTACGGTCCACACATGCACATCCTGGCCGCGGCGGTGCGCTTTTTTGACGAAAGAGCCGGTGACTCTTCCCAGTTCAACACTGAGGAAATCCACTTTGAGCCGGGAGGGGTGGAGTGCGTTCACTGAAAAAAGATATCCCACGGGAATACGCGGAGCCAGCCGGCGGACTTCCTGCAAAGGTCCGTATTCAAGGCACTGTATGGCGACTTGATTGCCCATGTCATGCGCAATGACAGCCTCCACCACCCGTTCTGCCAGACGCGGCTGGTGATCCCCGTAGTATTTCAACTCGATATTCAATTTGATGCGGTCCTTGGATATGACAAGCACATCGTCGAGGGTGGGGGCGTATTCGTCACGTAATTCTGGCGCCGAACGGGAACCGAGCGGAATGGCGCGTATTTCATCATAAGTTAAATCCCACACTTTCTTCGCTACGCCACCCATCCGTGAAAAATCGCTGTCGTGTGTCACCACCAGTACTCCATCCTTTGAAATCTGGACATCTATTTCAGCGAACTGTGCACCGATATCGATGGCTCCACGAATGGCGGTGAGTGTGTTTTCAGGAGCTTTAGCGGTGTCACCGCGATGTGCGGTCACCGTAATTGGACGCTCCTGTCTGAGAGAATCAGCCACCATTGCAATACTGAATGTTGCAAATGTGATCAGGCTGATAACCGTAAGAATGGCCAAGATACGGTTGAATCGAGTCACTTTGACAACGCCTTGTGTTTGAATGGCGGGAAAAACTGGTTCACCTCCAAGCGTCCGTCGCCGTTTCAGATAGAAAGCCGTGAATATGCCTGCGTTTACACTGACACCGATTGAAATCACTACCGCACCGATAATCATGCGCATTAGCATCAGCACAATGAAGGAAAATACCAGCGACATTGTCCCGCCGCTGAAAATGCCCAGGATCAGCCACGCTGCCAGCTGACCCAGCCAGACAGCGGCCAATCCGAGAGTCAATTCCAAAATCAGCACCAGCAGGCACCATCCTGTTACACGCGACCAGACACCTCGCGACAGGATCGCACTCTCCCGGAAAGCGGCTGCACCATTGAGCCGGTCAAAAACGCACACTTGCACCACCAGGCGCCAGCGGACAAAAAGCCATATTGCGACAGCGACAGTGGCAACCGCTACAATTCCCAGGATCACGGCTGCGGAGATGAATTCCGGTGGATGTTCGGCAAGATAGAAATTGATGTCATGTTGCGAAAGGAGACGGCCTGCGAAATAACCTGCTGTGGCCAGTAGCGGGGCAATGACAAGCAAACCGCGCGAGATGATCCTGGCGCCCAGCCAAAACAGTCGCAGGAGTTCGAAAAGAATGAATCGAAATGTTGGTAGCACCCCGATTTCCTTTCCTTCCATAGCGCCGAATGCGATGACCGACAGTCCGGCATATTCGATCAGGCGGATGGTCAAAGAAATGGTGGTGGCCAGGAGCAACAGCAGAAAGCCCCGGGGCGAGAGAAAGAATGAGACCAGTTCAGTACTGTCCACCACTGTGCGCCCCTGCAGTAATTTCCCGACAAGCCCCAATGCTGGCGCGAAAAGGAGGTTCTCCAATAGACCGAACATCAGGGCAAAGATAAATAATGTACGTTTCCGTCCCCAGAGTTTTTGGAAAATTGAATTGGACATCATACTCTTTTTCGTCATTTTAATTACTGGTTCAGGCAAGCTTGAACAGGCGGATTGGACTGGACTGTCCCTTGAGTTCGACCAAACCCAGATCTGTTCCGGTATTATTCCCCAGAGCTTTCTCAACCTCTTCGGAGACGAGAAGGCAGGCCTGGAACTGTTTGGTTGCCTGCTCAATGCGGGAGGCGAGGTTCACCACGTCACCGATGACGGTGTATTCCTTGCGGTCACCGCTGCCCACGTTGCCGGTGAGCGCCGTACCCAGATGCAGACCGATTCCGACACGGGTGGGGGGAATGCATTCATCTCTGTTTAACTGGGATAGGGATGCCAGCATGGCGTGGGAGGCTTCTACGGCATGCCTGCACTGCTCACCGTCGTCCACCGGCGCACCGAACACGGCCATGAACCCGTCTCCAAGGAACTTGTTGATGATTCCGTGATGCGCATTGACCACTGGAATCATCCGCCCGAATAGAATGTTGAGATATTCCATGACCTCGGTGGGCGAACGTTCACCGGCAATGCGGCTGAAGTCGCGGATGTCGAAGAACATCACGCATACTTTCCGTTCCTGTCCGGCAAAATCCATCGGTTGTTTCAGCAGCAGCTCCGCCACCTGCGGGGATACGTGCTGACCGAAAATACTAACAGCCCGGTCGCGCTCTTCAATGGTCTGGAGGGCTCTTGAGAGCTGGCATCGGATCTGCCGCGCCACGAAGCCGACAATCAATCCGGTAACCATGAGTATTGCGCCTTTGACTATCCACTGATGGGGGGAGCGCAGCATGGCCATAACCGGTGATTCGGCTCCAAAAGGTATGGTGTCCAGGCGTATCAGGACCAAACTGATCAATATGAACTCAATACCGGCTATGGCTCCCGCAAACATGCATAGCCGGAAGTTGAGGTTAAGCGCGGTAAGGCACAGGAATGGGAAATAGATGAACGGTATCGCCCCGATCAGCGTCGGCAACCCTCCCATCACCATCGCGCCGGACAGGATGAGCACCGTCGGCAGGCTGACTTCGATAGCCGCGTTCACATAGTGGAAGACAATCGGGGTTGAGCGTTGTGCGCGTAATAATCGGCTTAGCCAGACCAGTACACCGATCTCATAGACCAGATAAGCTCCGCTTATGATTCCCAGCGGGGCAAAAGCCGAGAGCACTCTGGAACGAAGGTCTTCGCGGATCAGTTCAGGCACACTGCGGAGCACCAGCATCACTGCCAGGAAAAAACCAAGCAGGCCGATGAGCACCAGCACACGCCGATATTCGCTGCGGAGCAATTCCTTCCGCATGGCCGACCGGACAAAACCGAAATCGGCGGAGCCGGAGTTGTCCATAGGTCAGACTCCAATGTTATTTTTCAGCTTTTTTCTGGGCTTTCGCCTTCGCATAATTCTTTTTCATGACTATGAGGTCGTTCTGTTTCTTTTCCAATTCCTGCCTATATGAGTCAGCTTTGTCCTTTGCGGTCGAAGCGGCATCACCGATTGTTGAAGCGGCCTTTTTCTGGGTTGAGTTCGCCCGCGATGTTCCGCCGGTGGTTAAAAATCCTCCGTTCCATCCGACCACGGAAGTGTTGCCGCCGCCGGAATCATTGCCTCCGTCATTGGAGGGTCGGTGAAAGATGGAGGTGCTTTTGTTCAAACAGTCCTGGTATTCCTTGTCAAGTCTGGGGATTTCAACCTTCAGGAATTTGATCCTGGCTTCTGTCTGCTGTATTTGAGTGTCAAGCTGATCTACCTGCCAGGTGAGTATGTTTCTCTGGTTTTCCGCCCTGGCGGACGCCTCTTCCGCATCCCTTTTTTTCTTTTCAGCCTTCTTTTTCTCATTGTATGCCAGCTGCTGGTTCTCATACTCCGTAACCTTTGCCGGGTCGTAATTGTATTTCTTCCTCACTTCCTCGGGCAGATCTGTGAACTTCACAAACAGTATCCCGGTTTTGTGCCCGACTTCCAGTCCGTCGGGACGTTGCGACATCACATACGGATTTTCCAGGACCTTGCCGTTCGGGAGGGTGTAGTTGGCCGCAACTAGGCTAAAGCAGGATACAATCGATATGATTAACAAAAATTTCAGTAAATATCTCATGGTTTAAATCCTTTCCTTTTTATTATTTATCCAACTGTTCCGGCATATTGAATTCGGAATCGTAAACAGGCTTGTTCCATTCCACATCCTGGATATTGATTTCAATAATCTTGTCTTCTGAAGTTGAGATTATCGTCATCGGGAAGTTGAATCCTCCGGTATTCCGGTAGTTGTGGAAAAACCTGTCCACATTTATAAAACCGGTTTGGGTATTGTGACATTCTTCGGTCTTCAGGACACGGTATGTGTCCTTGTCCACATAAACGACAACCGGTTCCATGCAGTACGCCGGCATGGGCGTGCAGGTGAGTTTAATGCAGGGTTTCTCATTGACAACCGCCTCGTCACCGATTTCGATTGATGAAAACAACGCCCTGAAGTTTTTTCTTGCAGGAAAATATTCCGCTTGGAATTTCAGGTCTGAAAGTTCCTTCCCGGTGATTTCGCGCAATCCGGACTTGGTTGAAAATTCCCAGCCTTTGACGCCGTCGCACGCCTTGATGAAACTTTCACCGTCCAATTCGGCCTCAACCCGCATTTTTCCGGGAAATTTGAATTTGACGGTCAGGTTGGCAGTTTTTCCGTCGGCAATTTTCACAGTGCCTGTGGTTACTTCCGTATCGATGGTTCCGGCATTGTTTTTCGGATCGGTCGCCGTTCTGATTTTTGCTATGATGCCGTCAACTTTTTCGGTAGTGCTCTGGCATCCGGTCATGACTAGGACTGCGCAGATGACTCCGGCCAATACGCCTTGAATCCTCATAAACTCCCTCCTGTTAATTTATTTAAACTCCTGTTAGAGTAGCACAGTTTCACGTATCTGTCCATATTCATGATTTTTCTTGTTTGGCGGGATTTTTAAACGAACCTTTGGTTTGATACGCGAAATTTGCGTATTATAGTAAACGGAGAAGCCACATATATACAACAAAAAGGTGATTTATGAGAATCTTCTTTTTTCCCGCCTTTTTTCTTGCCGTTATGCTTCCCCTCGGAGCGCAGGAACAGCCTATTGATGCAGGTGCTGCGGTCAAGTCGCCGATACAGGTTTCAGCTCCAGTGCAGAAGCAGTTCACCGATTCACAGATTGAACAGCTTGTCGCCCCGATCGCACTTTATCCGGACAAACTCCTTGCGCAGGTTCTTGCAGCATCCACGTATCCCACGGATGTTGTCAGCGCCGCGCGATGGGTCAAAGGCAATCCCTACCTCTCCGAAAGCGACATAAAGACCGAGCTTCATAACAAGAAATGGGATCCCAGCGTGCAGGGGCTGGTGTTTTTTCCGGAGCTTCTCGCCAAGATGAACGACAATCTCGACTGGACCAAGGATCTCGGTGATGCGTTCATGGCACAGCAGAAGGATGTGATGGATACCGTGCAGGTCATGCGGGGCAAGGCGAAAGATGCGGGAACCTTGAAGTCCGACGACAATCAGAATGTCGATGCGACGAAGGAAGGCGAGATACAGATAGAGAGCGCAGATCCGGAAACGGTTTATGTTGACAATTATGTCCCGTCGGAATCGTATGGGTCATGGGGCAGTGGTATTTCGTATGATTATCCGGGTGTCATAGTCGCCCCTGCATGGCCGTGGCACCGCTACGGTTATGGCTGGGCATTGGGTTATGGCTGCGCCTGGCGCAACGGATATATCTCTCACTACGGCAACAATTATTTTGCGAATTCAAACAGGTATAATGCCAACAATCTGGGAGATGCCAATAATCGCGCGGATCTCGCAAATAAACCATGGACTCATCAGCAGTTTACCCAGAGGACTGCCGCTCTGTCCACACAACAGATATCGCAGCAGTTAAGTGCTGACAGGCAGATTGCCGGGAATTTTAATGGAGCCGAGTCCCGGGCCGCACAGAATTTGCGGGGGAACGTTCCTGAAGTTGGCGCCAGGCCCAATGCTGGCACGGCGGCAGGGAATATCCAAAATACTAACCGTTCGTCTGATGGATTCCAGGACAGGAATAACGCTTTCGCCGCCACACAGAGTAATGCCAGCCTTGAACGGGCTTACAGCGACCGTGGATACACAAGCCGCACGAACAGTCCTTCCTCAGTGAACCGTTCCGCAAATGTTTCCCGCGGGGGAGCTACCCGTTCCAGTGGCGGAGGATCGCGTGGTGGCGGTGGTGGTGGAAGAAGGTAGGAGGAGGGGACGAATTATGAATTACGAATTACGAATTGGGAATTGGGAATTGGGAGTTAATTCTAAGGGAGTTTTTTAGAAAGTGGTACAGCCGTCTCGGCTGTAATTAAAGACACAGGCGAGACGCCTGTACCACATTTAAAAAACAAAGTATCATAAACATGTATGACATATCAGGGAGAATAAACATGTATAAGATGAAATATTTTATGATTGCAGCCGTCATCTCGCTTTTTATTTCCGGATGTGCGTCCGTGAAACCGGAAGTGGGACAAGTTGTATTTTCATCGCCGGAAGAAGCGGTTGCCGCGCTCTGCGACGCCTCCAAGAAGAATGATGTGAAACGTCTTATGGAGATTTTTGGTCCCAACGCAAAGGACATTGTTTATTCCGGAGATGAGAATCTTGACGCTGAGGCAAGGGCTATGTTCGTAAAAAAAGTTGGAGAGAAGACTGTTCTTGTCAAGGACGGGGAGCTTATCTGCGTTGAGGTTGGAAGTGATAATTTTCCTTTCGCCATGCCTCTCGCAACATATGATGGAAGCGCGTTTTTCTATACGGCTGGAGGGATAGATGAACTTGTCAATCGCAGGATCGGCAGGAGCGAGTTGAATGCAATCAGGATTTGCAGGACTATTGCCGATGCCCAGGTGAATTATGCCAGGATGAAACTTGCCACCGGAGCCGCCAAAGAGTACGCCGGCAAGTTCTTCGGAGACAAAGATGCCAAGGACGGCCTTTATTGGGATAATAACAATAAAGACGTCAATGAGAAAAGTCCTCTGGGCGCACTCATCGTTCTCGCATCGCAGGATGTCCCGGCTGAAAGCCGCAAGCCGTACTACGGATATTTCTACAAGATGCTGACCGCGCAGGGACCAGATGCTCCGGGAGGCAGGAAATCCTATATCGTTGACGGCAAGATGAAGAACGGTTTTGCGATGGTCGCATATCCGGCGAACTACGGAGTCTCAGGGATAAAAACTTTTATCGTTTCCAAGAACGGGGTCGTGTTTGAGAAGGACCTGGGGGATGACAGTTCAAAGCTGGCGGCGGCGATGAGCGAATTTAATCCGGACGACACTTGGAATACGGTAGAGGATTGAATGTCCAATATCCAACACGAAATATCCAACCGGCAAGGGGAAGTTCTAAAGTGCGTAAGTGCGTAAGTTCGGAAATTAGAAGGTAGAATTTAGAAATTAGAAAACGAATTTTATAGTGAAGACGTGAGAAGAAGTTCTGGAGTTTGTTCTTTGTTCATAGGCTTGTTACGAATGCGGAAGCATTCCCCGGAGTGCGGTGACCCGTCGTCGCCAAGGCTATGCCGGACACGCAGAGTCACCGCTAGAGCGCAGACTTTGTCTGCGCACTCCCGGGACGGCATTCGCCGTCGTAATTGAATTCTGAAAATGGATATTGGACATTTCCGCCGTGGCGGATTGGATATTGGAGATTCAAGTTTTTCATAGTTTGTGTTTTTACCCACTGAAAATGAATAGGAAAACAACTTATGAAATCCACTGCATCTGTATCAGGCGGAACCATGTCTGGGGAGGAGGATTTTTCTTTCGTCCTGGGTGGACCGCTCTTCCAACTTCTGCGCCGGGCGCGCTTGTCCGACGATGCACTTGATCTGGTGCGAAAACGAGTCATAGCCATCTCGCTATTCTCCTGGCTGCCGCTCCTGGTGCTAACGGCTCTGGAGGGACATGTATTGGGAAGCAATGCGGCCGTGCCTTTTCTCATGGATGTGGAAGTCCACATCCGCTTCCTTGTGGCGCTTCCGCTGCTGATCATTGCCGAGCTGGTGGTACACCGGCGCATGCGTTCGCTGGTGAAACAATTCGTGGAACGGGATTTGATTTCCGGGAGTGACATGCCGCGTTTCAATGCCGCCATAGCGTCGGCGTTCCGGCTGCGCAATTCGGTACTCGCCGAGGTGCTGCTGATTGCCTTCGTTTATATCGTCGGCATAATGGTCGTCTGGCGGCAGTACATGGTTCTGGACGCTGCCACGTGGTATGCGACACCGTCCGCAGGGGGATCTACGCTCTCGCTCGCCGGAATCTGGTTTGCATATGTCAGTCTGCCGGTCTTCCAGTTCCTGTTGTTCCGCTGGTATTTCCGATTGTTCATCTGGATGCGCTTTCTCTGGCAGGTGTCGCGCATTGAATTGCGATTGGTTCCCACGCATCCTGATCGCGTCGGCGGTCTGGGATTTCTTTCCAATACGGTTTACGCCTTCGTCCCACTGGCGGTGGCACATGGCGCGTTGTTTTCCGGAATGCTGGCAAACCACATTTTCCACCTCGGATCCAAGCTTACCGATTTCAAGATGGAGATTGCGGCTCTCGCCGTCTTTCTCCTGTGCGTAATCATCGGCCCTCTCTTGGTGTTTTCACCTCAACTTTCTCAGGCAAAGCGTAAGGGGCTTCGCGAATACGGCACTCTGGCCCAGAGATACGTGCGTGACTTCGATGATAAATGGCTGCGCGGCGGTGCCCCTGCCGGTGAGCCTTTGGTGGGCAGTTCCGACATTCAGTCCCTCGCCGATATGGGCAATAGCTTCGAAGTGGTGAAGACTATGAAACTTGTACCTGTCTCCAGGGATGCCATCATTCTTCTTGCGGCCGCGACGGTGATGCCGATTGTTCCGCTCTTGCTAACCATGATGCCTTTGGAGGAACTGCTGAAAAAGCTGTTCGGAATCTTGTTCTAGATTCGTTGGGCGGAAGTCTTTCCGCACAGGAAATGCATATGAGCCGACCAGACGGTCAGCGTTCCCGGGAACGCCAAGCGTCTGCCCCGAGCTCATGATGGGACTCGGGATCTGAGACGACTTGGCTTTAAAAATGTGCGGAACGTCTTCCGCCGAGAATATAGTGTCCAGTTGGAATCAGGTAGGGTTATTCCCCATGGCGAAAAAGCGTAATGTAAATTAGGGTATCACCAGTATCTGAGGGGGGCATAAAATATGATTTCATGCGCGGTCACTTTGCGGGGCAATCGAAAAATAATTTAAAAGGGACAAGGATTATGTCTGAAAAAAAATTCATCGATGTCACGGAGCAGAAGCGGTTGAATGAAGCCCGCGAATCCGGAATTCCGTGGAAGAAATGGGGTCCCTATCTCAGTGAAAGACAGTGGGGCACCGTCCGCGAGGATTACAGCGACAACGGCGATGCCTGGAACTATTTCACCCATGACCAGTCACGTTCACGCGCCTACCGCTGGGGCGAGGACGGTCTTGGCGGAATCAGCGACGACAAACAGCAACTCTGTTTTGCCCTTGCCCTATGGAATGAGAAGGATCCCATCTTGAAGGAACGCCTGTACGGACTCACCAACAGTGAGGCGAACCATGGCGAGGACGTTAAGGAATACTACTTTTATCTGGACAGCACCCCGACTCACTCCTACATGAAATATCTGTACAAGTATCCTCAGCGCGAATATCCCTACGGTGAACTGATCGAGAAGAACCGTGGACGCTCCCGCGAGGAAATGGAGTACGAGTTGCTCGACACGGGGATCTTCAATGACAACCGCTACTTTGACGTTTTTGCGGAATACGCAAAGGAAGGGCCGGAGGACATGCTCATCCGTATTACGGTTCATAACCGTGGTCCGGAATCGGCCAGGCTTCGTCTCCTGCCGACTCTCTGGTTCCGTAACACCTGGTCTTGGTTTGACGGCGGACCCAAGCCTTCTCTCAAGGAGGATGGAGCCGGAGTGATCAGGGCTTCGCATATCGAACTGGGCGATTATTTCCTGTCATGCGATGGAAAACCTGAACTGCTATTCACCGACAACGAGACAAACAATGAACGTCTCTGGGGATCGCCAAGCTTATCAAAATACGTCAAGGATGCCTTTCACTCGTATGTAGTCTCCGGGAATCGCGACGCTGTCAATCCCGAAAAGAAAGGAACCAAGTCTGCTGCGCATTACTCGCTTGAAATTCCTGCCGGTGGCAG